>NZ_RBLT01000189.1:0-776 GCF_003989315.1 Microbacterium sp. HSID17254 | reverse complement strand
ACCGGGTCCTGGACGTCGCGGGGCAGCAGTGGTCGGTCGAGTCGGTCGCCGGGATCTCCAGCGTCGCGGCCCTCGCCGCGGCCCACCGGCTGATCCTCAACCGGGTCGGCCGCCCGGTCCTGATCACCACCGGGCGCCGGATCGCCGAGGGGATGCCCACCGACGTCGACGACGTCGTCGTGATGCTCGACGGCCGCACCGCCTTCGCCGCACTGCCCGACGAGCAGCGCCGTGAGCTGCACATCTACTGGGGGGCCTACCTGGGTACGCCCGACGAGCTGCTCGTCGCCGGACCCCTCGTCGAGGTGACCGAGGAGATCGTGGCCCTCCGGGCGGAGGCGCGCGAGAGCAAGGGGTGGATCATGGACACCTACCTGCTGCGCGGGGGTGCCGACGAGCGCTGACCCGCCGTGGCCCGACGACGAGGAGGTCGCATGCGCTACGCCGATGGGCCCACCACCGAGGCCACCGCCCGGGTCGCCGCACCACCCGAGGCCGTGTGGGAGCTGGTGACCGACCCGGAGTTCCTGGCCCGGGTGTCGACCGAGATGCAGCACGCCGAGTGGCTCGACGGTGACGTCCCCGGCCTCGGCGCGAGGCTGCGCGCGCACCACCGTCACGCGGCCCGCGGCGGCTGGACCACGGTGTCCACCGTGACCGGCTGGGAGCCGGGGCGGCTGTTCGAGTGGACCGTCGAAGCGGACGCCGAGGGCGGGGAGACCGCCGCGTGGTGGTTCGAGCTCACCCGCGACAGCGCCGGCACCGCGCTGCGCCAG
>NZ_RBLT01000188.1:0-777 GCF_003989315.1 Microbacterium sp. HSID17254 | reverse complement strand
GCGCTGCCCGGGAGCCGGCGCGTCTGCAGCGCAGCGCGGAGGTGGACATGGACGGTCGCGACGCTGTGCGGCGCGGGGTGGCCGCCCGGCTCCGCGGCGTGGCGCCCCGCTGTGTAGCGTCGGCGGTTCCCGCCAGGACGGAACCGCAGCCCCGTCCCGCCGGCCCTCCGTGGCACGACCGGTCGGTCGTACCACCGTAACCGCGCCGTCCGGATCGTCCCGGCAACCGATCCGGCGACCGATCCGCCGGGACCGGCCGGACCCGACACTCGCCGGGTGACCCGCCCCGCACCGACCGACGCGCCCGCGACGCCCGGGAGCCCCGACTTCACCGGGCTCCGCGCGACCTACGTCAACTGCACACTCAACCGCTCCCCCGGCCGCAGCCGCACCCAGGGCGGCATCGACCACAGCAGCGCGATCAGTGAGCCGAACGGGGGCGTCGCCGACCGGTTCCGCGCCGTCGACCACGACAGCGCCACGGGTGTCCGGCCCGACAGGACCGAGCACGGCGTGGACACCGACGCGTGGCCCGCCCTCCGCGACCGCGTCCTCGCCGCCGACATCCTCGTCATCGGCGGACCGATCGGGCTGGGCGACAACAGCTCCGTGACGAAGCGGGTGATCGAGCGCCTGTACGGCTAGTCGGGTGTGCTGAACCCGCGCGGCCAGTACGCCTACTACGGCCGCTTCGCCGGGTGCCGGCTCACCGGCAACGAGGACGGCCTCAAGCACTGCGCGATGAACATCCTCTACCGCCTGCAGCACATCGGGTTC
>NZ_RBLT01000187.1:0-550 GCF_003989315.1 Microbacterium sp. HSID17254 | reverse complement strand
TCCGCCGGACGCCGGCCCGACGGCGGTTCCGACGCCGCCCGAGGGAGAGCAGACTCCGGCGCCTCCGTCTCCGGCACCTCCGTCTCCGGCGGGTCCGGCCATCTCCGGCACCGACGCGCTCCCCCTGCCCGCCGTCGACTCCGCCTCCCCCGCGGCGACGCCTCCTCGTGCGGAGGCGGTGTCCACGGCGGCCGCCATGGCACCGGTCGACGCACCGGTCGACGCCGGAGCGGTCCGGTCGGCCCCCGCTCTCCCGTCGTCGGCCCCATCGACCGCGCCTCCGACGACCGGAGCCGTCGTGCCGTCCCCGCCCTCCTCGTCCATCGAGGCAGCGGCGGGCGCGCGTACCGGCGAGGACGGCGGGACGAGCGCAGGATCGGACGGCAGGACGTCCCGCCTCGCCGGCCCGGCACCGGACGGAGCGACGGCCACGCTCGCGCTCCCGACCGAGGCCACGACCGTCCCCGAGACCCCCTCCGTGTCCGGGACGCCCTCCGTCCCGGTGCCGTCTGCCGCCACCCCCGCAGGCCCGAGCGCCGTCGATCCGGTA
>NZ_RBLT01000186.1:0-780 GCF_003989315.1 Microbacterium sp. HSID17254 | reverse complement strand
GCACGGCGACCGTCCAGGCGATCGCGGCACCCCAGTCGTGCCCGACGACGTGGGCGCGCGGCTCCCCGAGCGCCCGGATCAGTCCGGCGCAGTCCCCGGCGAGGGTCCACAGGTCGTAGCCGCGGGGGGGCTTTTCGGTGGCGGCGTAGCCACGCAGGTCGGGCGCGACGACCCGGTAGCCGGCCTCGCCGAGGGCGAGGAGCTGGCGGCGCGAGGTCCACCAGAACTCCGGGAAACCGTGCAGGAGGACGACCAGCGGGCCGGTCGGCGGGCCGTACTCGGCGAGGTGGATGCGGATTCCGTTGGCCGACACCGCGCGGTGCGTCCACGGACCGGGCACCCGGACGACCGAGGGGTCGGGCGGGGCACCGGTCGCTGCGGACACGCCGGGTCAGCCGGCGGCGGCGTGCCGCCCGGAGGTGCCCTCGGCGATCTCGCGGACGTTGTCCCCGTCGCCACGGTTGCCGCGCTGGGCGAGCACCTGGGCGGAGTCCTTGAGCGAGTCGATGGTGCGCTCCGGCTTGCGGATCTTGCGGACCCGCAGGTAGCCGAGGAAGCCGAACAGACCGGCCACGACCAGCATGAACAGGAACGTGATCCCGAAACCGGCGGCACGGTTCAGCCAGATCGACAGGACCTCGGCGAGGGTGAAGAACAGGTAGAACAGGCTGAACAGCCCGATCGCCGCGGCAATCACGAAGAAGACGCTGCCCTGCACGCCCTTCTTCCCCTCGGCCGTGACCCCGGCCTTGGCGAGCTCCACCCCCGACCGGCCGAGGG
>NZ_RBLT01000185.1:0-782 GCF_003989315.1 Microbacterium sp. HSID17254 | reverse complement strand
GCCGCGAGCCGCCGAGGGAGGTGATGAGGCGTCACCCCGAGCTCGTGCCGGAACGCGCGGCTGAGACCACTGCGGCTCGCGAAGCCCACCCGCACGGTCACCTGGTCGACATCGTATCCCGCGACCAGGAGCTCGACCGCCGCCCGCAGCCTGCAGTGCAGCCGCCAACGCTCGAAGGTGAGCCCACTGCCTGCAAGGAAGTCACGCCGCAGGGTGCGCGGACTCGACAGCACCCGGGCCGCCCACTGCTCCACGGTGAGGTCGCAGGCGGGATCGTGCATCGAGCCCTCAGCGACGGCCGCGGCCCTTCGGGTCCGCGGCAGAGCCGGTGGATCGAGGATGTCCGGTACGCGTGCTCCCGCAGGGGCGCCACCGGGCGGTCGCACTCCGCACCGACGGACGAGGGCGGCGATCCTGTCCTGGGAGTACCCCTGACCGGTCAGCGGGGTCACCTGCAGGTTGAAGTACTGGATCAGCCAGTCCTGCCAGGACGGCGCGACCTCGAATCGCGTCGCCGCCGCCGGGGCCGCCGCGCCCAGCGCCGCCCACCCGTCAACGGCCACGGTCCCGGCATCGGTCACGCCCCCGCGCGCGCCCACTCCCGCCGCCGCGCCCCACACGCCCTCCCCCGCCACGAGCCGAGTCTCCTCCGCGGCGTCGCCCCGCTCCTGCGCCCCCCCGGTTCTAAGCCAGACCCGGCGCGCGCGCCGCACGTGCTCCGCCGCCTCCCACACCGCAGCGGCCGCAGCCGCGCGGCCACCCGTGCCCGGGCTCCCCCGGCC
>NZ_RBLT01000184.1:0-782 GCF_003989315.1 Microbacterium sp. HSID17254 | reverse complement strand
TCTTCGGCACCGCCGACGCGTTCGAGCGCAACATCGAGTTCGAGTACGGCCGCAACAAGGAGCGCTACCAGTTCCTGCGCTGGGGTCAGGGCGCCTTCGACGAGTTCAAGGTCGTCCCACCCGGCACCGGCATCGTGCACCAGGTCAACATCGAGAACCTGGCGCGGGTGGTCATGCCGCGCAACGGGCAGGCCTACCCCGACACCCTGGTCGGCACCGACTCCCACACCACGATGGTCAACGGGATCGGCGTGCTGGGCTGGGGCGTGGGCGGCATCGAGGCCGAGGCCGCGATGCTCGGCCAGCCGGTCTCGATGCTCATCCCGCAGGTGCTCGGCTTCAAGCTCACCGGGGAGATCCCCACCGGCGTGACCGCCACCGACGTGGTGCTCACGATCACCGAGATGCTGCGCCGCCAGGGCGTCGTCGGCAAGTTCGTCGAGTTCTACGGCGAGGGCGTCGCCTCGGTGCCGCTGGCCAACCGCGCGACGATCGGCAACATGTCGCCCGAGTTCGGCTCGACCGCCGCGATCTTCCCGATCGGCGCCGGGACCGTCCGCTACCGGAAGCGGACCGGCCGCTCCGCCGGGCAGAGCGCGCTGGTCGAGGCCGACGCCAAGGAGCAGGGCCTCTGGCACGACCCGGACCACGAGCCGGTCTACTCCCAGACGATGGAGCTGGACCTGTCGACGGTCGTCCCGTCGATCGCGGGCCCGAAGCGCCCGCAGGACCGCATCGAGCTGACCGACGCCAAGCCGGCGTTCCGCAAGACCGTGCACGAC
>NZ_RBLT01000183.1:0-786 GCF_003989315.1 Microbacterium sp. HSID17254 | reverse complement strand
TCGCCGCCGAGCTCGAGGACCTGCTGGAGACCCACCCTCTTGCCGGGGTCCTGACCTCGATGCCCGGTCTCGGGTTCAGGACCGCCTTGAAGATCCTCACGATCGTCGGAAACGGCGCTGCGTTCCCCACCGCCGGTCACCTCGCCGCTTACGCAGGCCTGGCCCCCGTGACACGCCGCTCGGGCAGCTCGATCAAGGGCGAGACCCGCTCCCAGCGCGGGAACCACGCCCTGAAATCGGCGCTGTTCTTGTCGGCATTCGCCAGTCTCGCCGACCCGACCACCCGCGCCTACTACGACCGTAAACGCGCCAGCGGCAAGCGCCATAACGCTGCCCTGATCTGCCTCGCCCGACGCCGCACCGACGTCATCTACGCCATGCTCCGCGACCGCCGCCCCTACGCACCACCAAGCGGCCCGACGCTGCAGCCAGTGGCCGCAGCCGCTTGACAACCCCATAGAGACACCCCCCGAGCCGAGCCGCCCCCACCCCGACCGGAGGCCCCGTGCCCCAGCTGCCCCCCGTCCCCGCTGCGGGGGCCCCGCTTGGTCCGGTTCCGGTCTCGCGGGCGGTGGAGGACGTTCTGGCCGCAGCGGATCTGGATGCGTGGGCGGCCTGGGATGCGCTGTGGCTTCCCCGGCGGCCGTTCGCGGCGCATGCTCCGCCCCGTGGGGAGTACCCGCTGTCGGTGCGTCGGGCCAGTCCCGGCGCGCTCCCGGAGGCCACCCGCGCGGGGCTCGTGACTCAGGTGGCGATCGCCGCCCACGGTCCCGACCCTGCGCCGCC
>NZ_RBLT01000182.1:0-791 GCF_003989315.1 Microbacterium sp. HSID17254 | reverse complement strand
GACCGCGTCGCCTGGCACCGCCACTTCTATTCCGCACGACACCTCCGCTATGGAGTGAACGTCCAGGTCCTCGCTTGTCCGTTCGTTCGGCTGTTGTGGGCAGCCCCACCACTACCGGGATCCACCCACGATCTCACCGCCGCCCGGCGAACCGGTGTGATCGACGCCCTGTCCAGCCGAAACGTAGAGACCTGGGTGGAAAAGGCATACCAGGGCGCCGGAGGAACGGTCCGGACCCCGCACAAGCGTCACCGGACACGACATCGTCTGTCGACCGGGCAGAAAGCGGTGAACCACGCTCACGCCCGTATCCGCTGCCGGGGCGAGCAAGCCGTCGCTGAACTCAAGGGCTGGCACGTGTTGGACCGGCTCTGCTGCTGCCCCCGCCGCGCAGACATCGCCATCGCCGCGATCACCATCCTGAACCGGATCGAAACCCGCCGCTGACCAGCAGAATCACGATGGAAAAGGCTGTTGGTGAACAGCTTCAACAGCCCGTCCGGGCCGGTCAACGCCAACCCCCGGGCGCGCGTCGGTCACCATCGCTGCCGCCGCGGCCTGTTCGGCCGTCAGCTCACGCCCCGGCCCGGACTCGTACTCACCTGGACTCACACGGTCCGATGTCATCACTCACAGTGCCCATCCCGCCGGACCCCCGCCCGGCGCGTCGGGCCGAAAACACCGTTCCTGGGACAAACCCTCCAGGGAGGCGACCCAGCGGGTTTAGTGCGCAGCGTGACCGTTAGTTTCTTCGTGATCATATGTTGCGGACAGGGCTGGGTGGCTGGTTA
>NZ_RBLT01000181.1:0-798 GCF_003989315.1 Microbacterium sp. HSID17254 | reverse complement strand
CGTCGGGGCCGCGTTGCTGGTCGCGACCCTGATCGCGATGGCGGCCGCCCCGCTGCTGACCAGCCTCTACCTCGGCTCGGGGGACACCGGACAGGCCAACCCGGCCCTGGCCACGGCGTTCGCCTGGCTGCTGCTGCCGCAGATCTTCTTCTACGGGATCGGTGCGCTGCTCGGCGCGGTCCTGAACTCGAAACAGGTGTTCGGGCCGTTCGCCTGGGCGCCGGTGCTCAACAACCTGGTGCTGCTGGGCGTGCTCGTCGTCTACCTGCTCGTGCCGGGGGAGATCTCGGTCGACCCGGTCCGGATGGGCGACCCGAAGCTGCTGGTGCTGGGCGTCGGGACGACGCTCGGCATCGTCGTCCAGGCACTGGTGCTGATCCCGTTCATGCGCAGCATCGGGTTCCGCTACCGCCCGGTGTGGGGCTGGGACCCGCGGCTGTCGCTGGCCGGGGGGATGGCGCTGTGGATCGTGGCCTACGTCCTCGTCGGGCACGGCGGCTACATCGTCCCCACCCGGGTCGCCGCGTCGGCGGCCGAGGGGGCGGTCGCCACCTACCCCTACGCGTGGCTGCTGCTCCAGGTCCCGTACGGGGTGATCGGGGTGTCGCTGCTGACCGCGCTGATGCCGCGGATGAGCCGGGCCGCGGCGAAGGGCGACGTCGACCAGGTCGTCACCGACCTCTCGCTCGGCGCGCGGCTGTCCACCGTGGGGCTCGTGCCGATCGCGGCCGTCATGACGGCGTTCGGCCCGTCCCTGGGCACCGCGCTGTTCTCCGTCGGCGCGGGCAGCGGGACCGG
>NZ_RBLT01000180.1:0-801 GCF_003989315.1 Microbacterium sp. HSID17254 | reverse complement strand
CCAGAAGAAAGGCATCGGACAGCGGCTGCTGTCCCAGATCGAGGAATGTTGTGACATCGCCACCACAGACCCGGCACCCGGACATGGCACTCCTTCCGTTTCGGTGTCGGTAGTCTGTGCGAGAGTTCTCGAGAACCGGTCCACAGCGGCTCGACGGCGGCAGTGGTGACGCCTCGACGCAGACAGGGGGGTACGTGGAGCAGCAGGACGGGGCCGGCCCGGCGGTCAACCGGTGGGAGCTCAGCGCCTACGAGACCCGGATCTCCCGGGAGTACGGCATCGCGATGGTCTTTCACGGGAAAGTCACCGCGGACGCGGCCGGCCTCAATGCCACCGACCTCTACGCATTGAACCTCCTGGACCTGATCGGGGAGGTCACGGCCGGTGAGCTGGCCCGACGCACCGGACTGACCACCGGCGCGGTCACCAAGCTCGTCGACCGCCTCGCCTCGGCGGGCCTGGTCTCACGCCGACCGGATCCTCAGGACAGGCGGCGGGTACGGATCGGCATCGTGGACACCGAGGCCGATGAGCGGCTCGGCAGCAGCTGTCAGCTCTTCTCCCCGATCGCCAGCCGTCTGGCTAGGCCGATAACGGCGTCTCGGCAGCTCCCGTGCACAATTATTATGCGTTTCTTCGACCGGGCCACCGAAGACCTGCGTTCGCCCCCCCGGGAGCTCCACTCGCCGAGCCGTCCGCCGCCCCCTCCATCCCGACACGCATCCACCAGGACCTGACCGACACCTGACCCCACCCTTCCATCCTCGGACCTGCCTCACACGCCCCCGCGAGCGGACCCGC
>NZ_RBLT01000018.1:0-76828 GCF_003989315.1 Microbacterium sp. HSID17254 | reverse complement strand
CGCGGCCGCCGCCGGGGTCGACGTGGCCGTGGGCTCCGTCGACGAGCTGCGTCAGCTCGCGGCCGATGCCGTCGCTTCGGTGCGTGTGCATCTGCATCTCGACACCGGGATGGCGCGGGGAGGGTGCCCCGTGGAGGACTGGGATGCGCTGCTGCGCACGGCGCGCGCGGCCCGCGGCCGGATCGAGGTCGTCGGGGTGATGGGGCACCTCCCCCGCGCCGATGCCGCGGATCCGCGGGCGAACGCGGCCGCGGTGCTGCGGATGCGCCAGGGGCGGGACGCGGTCCTGCGTGCCGGCTTCGGACCGCTGCTCGTGCATCTCGCGGCGACCTCGGGCGCCCTGACCGATCCCGCGACGCACTTCGACATGGTGCGGGTGGGGGCCGCCCTCGTGGGGATCGACCCGTCCGAGACGGTGTCGCTGATCGGGGCTTCGCGTTTCACCGCACCCGTCGTGCACAGCGCCGCGGTGCCGGCCGGCACCGTCGTGGGCTATGGCGGGACGCACACGACGGCGGTGGCCACGCACCTGAGCGTGGTCGGCGTCGGATACGCCGACGGGGTCCCGCGGGAGATCGCGCCGGGCGCGGGGGTGGAGATCGGAGGGGAACGGCACCCGATCGTCGGCCGGGTGTCGATGGATCAGATCGTCGTCGACACCGGGGGGAGGGCGTTCCCCCGAGGAGCGGTCGCGACGGTGTTCGGGCCGGACGGCGGCGCGGTGCCGTCGGTGCAGGAGTGGGCGAGGTGGGCGGGCACCATCCCGCACACCATCGTCACGGGCATCGGCCCGCGGGTGAAGAGGAGCGTGGCATGACGATGAAGGTCCTGGTCATCGGAGGGGGACAGAATCCCGAGCACGAGGTGTCGCTCGCCTCGGCGGCCGCGGTCGCCGCGGCGCTGCGGTTGGGGGGACACGCCGTCACGACCGTGACGATCGACCGCGACGGCGTGTGGCGGGCCGACGGCATCCCGCCTGGCGTGAGTCCGGCGTCGTCGTTGCAGCAGGCCCTGCCGCTGCTCGCGGCGAGCGACGTCGTGTTCCCCGCGGTGCACGGTGCGCTGGGGGAGGACGGCGCCCTCGCGGCGCTGTGTGCGCTCGCCGGGGTGCCGGTCGTCGGCTCCGCGCTGGGGGCGGGCGCGATCGGCATGGACAAGTGGGCCACGAAGCTCGTGGCCCAGGCGGTCGGGCTGCGCACCGCCCGAGGGCGGCTCGTCGCCGCGGAGGACATCGGCGACGTGGAGTTCGAGGGCGCCGTCGTGGTCAAGCCGGTCACGGCCGGCTCGAGCCACGGCGTGAGCCTGGTGACGGAGGAGGGCGACCTGCTCACGGCGCTGCGGGGGGCGGCGCGCTTCGACCGGCGGATCCTGGTCGAGGAGGTCGTGCACGCGCGGGAGATCGACGTCGCCGTGCTGCGGGAGAAGGGCGGGGTGCGGTGGGCCGCCCCGCCCCTGGAGATCCACGCGCCCGGGCTCTTCGACACCGCGACGAAGTACGACGGCACGGCCCGGTTCACGGTTCCCGCGCAGCTCGATGCGGCCGCCACGACGGCGCTCAAACGCGCCGCGATCGCGATGTTCGACGCCCTGGGGTGCGACGGAGTCGCCCGCATGGACTTCTTCCTCACGGACGAGGGGCCGGTGCTCAACGAGGTCAACACGATGCCGGGGCTGACCGCCGCCTCCCAGGTGCCGCGGATGTTCGCGGCGGCCGGGGTGGACTACGTCGACCTCGTGGGCCGGCTCGTGCGCGCGGCCGTGTGAGAGGGGGGTCGACAGGGCGCCTGCGGAGGCGGATGCTGGGGACATGGCAGCCTTCACAGCGGAGAACGCGTTCAGCGGTTTCAGCGTCGACGACATCGACGCGGCGAGAGAGTTCTACGGCACGACCCTCGGGCTCGACGTCGAGGTCAACGCGATGGGGTTCCTCGACCTGCGTCTGCCCCGCGGCGGGCCGGTCCTCGTCTACGCGAAGCCGAACCACACCCCGGCGAGCTTCACCATCCTGAACTTCCCCGTGGCGGACGTCGATGCCGCCGTCGAGGAGCTCAACGAGCGCGGGGTGCAGACCAAGATCTACGGCGACGACGAGTTCCCGTCGGACTCTCGCGGTATCGTCCGCGGGAACGGGCAGGGACCGGACATCGCGTGGTTCCGCGACCCGGCGGGCAACGTGCTCGCCGTCATGCAGGCCTGACGGGGCCCGCCTCGCTCACAGCCGGTCGACCGCCGTCACCGTGACGACCGCCTCGCCGGCCTCGTCCGACGCGGCGAGATCGACGGTGGCGCTGATGCCCCAGTCATGGTCGCCGGCCGGGTCGTCGATGATCTGCCGCGCCGTCCACGCGGTCGGACCCTCGGTGAGCAGCAGCATGCGGGAGCTGCGGGCGTCCGGTCCGGTGCCGATGTCGTCGTGCTCGGCGAAGTACGCGTCCAGCGCGTCGGACCAGGCGGCGGCACCGAACGTCGGGTCGAGCTCGGCCAGGGCGTCCACGTCCTCCCGGGCGGCGAGCTGCACCCGCCGGAAGAGCTCGTTGCGGACGAGCGTGCGGAAGGCGCGGGTGTTGCTCGTGAGGCGCTTGGGCGCGGGCGGGACGATCGGCTCGTCGGTCTCGCCGCGGGCCGCGGTCCCGGCGGTCAGCTCGCTCCATTCGTCGAGCAGGCTGGAGTCGATCTGGCGCACGAGCTCGCCGAGCCAGGCGATGAGGTCGTGGAGGTCCTCGTCCTTCCGCTCCTCGGGGATCGTCTGGGAGGCGGCGCGATACGCGTCCGACAGGTACCGCAGCACGACGCCCTCGGAGCGGGCGATCTTGTAGAACGCGACGTACTCGCCGAACGACATGGCCCGCTCGTACATGTCGCGGACGACGGACTTCGGGTGCAGCGCGAAGTCCCGGATCCACGGCTGCGCCGCGCTGAAGGTCTCGAAGGCCGCGTCGAGGAGCTCCTCCAGGGGCTTCGGGTAGGTGATCGCCTCGAGGAGCTCCATGCGCTCGTCGTACTCGATGCCCTCGCGCTTCATCGCGGCGACCGCCTCGCCCCGCGCGAGGAACTCCTGCTGGCTGAGCACGGCGCGCGGATCGTCGAGCGTCGCCTCCACGATCGAGATCATGTCCAGCGCGTACGACCCCGTCCCCACCCCCTGGTCCCCCGAGCCCTCCTGGGTCCCTGAGCTTGTCGAAGCCTGGGTCCCTGAGCCTGTCGAAGGGTCCAGCAGGTCGAACGCCGCGAGGGCGAACGGCGAGAGCGGCTGGTTGAGCGCGAAGTTGGGCTGCAGGTCGACCGTGAGCCGGACGCCCTTCGGCGCTCCGGGCACGCCCGTATCGAACGTCTCCACGACGCCCGATTCCCGGAGCGTGCGGAAGATCGCGAGGGCGCGGAGGGCGAGCGCGCGCTGCCGGGTGCGCGGCTCGTGGTTGTCGAAGACGAGCCGGCGGACGTTCCCGAACACATCCCCGCCCCGGGCGATGACGTTGAGCAGCATCGCGCTGGTGATCTGCATGTGCGAGGTCAGCGTCTCCGGCGTCGCGTCGATGAGCTTCCGGAACGACGGCTCGCCCCACGACACGAAGCCGTCGGGGGCCTTCTTGCGGATGATCTTCCGCTTCTTCTTCGGGTCGTCGCCGGCCTTGCGGATCGCGGCGAGGTTCTCGGTCTCGTGCTCCGGGGCCTGGGCGACGACGGTGCCCGCGGTGTCGTAGCCCGCGCGTCCGGCCCGGCCCGCGATCTGATGGAACTCCCGCGCGTTGAGCTGCCGCATCCGCGTGCCGTCGAACTTCGTCAGCGCGGTGAGCAGCACGGTCCGGATCGGGACGTTGATGCCCACGCCGAGCGTGTCGGTGCCGCAGATGACCCGAAGGAGACCGCGCTGGGCGAGCTGCTCCACGAGCCGGCGGTACTTCGGCAGCATGCCGGCGTGGTGCACGCCGATGCCGGCCCGGAGGAAGCGCGAGAGCGTCTTGCCGAACGCTGTCGTGAAGCGGAAGCCGCCGATGAGGGCGGCGATCTCGTCGCGCTGCTCACGCGTGGCGACCTTCGTGCTCGACAGGGCCTGGGCCCGCTCCATGGCGGCCGCCTGTGAGAAGTGCACGATGTAGATCGGTGCCTGCCCGGTGTTGAGCAGGTCGTCGATCGTCTCGTGGATGGGCGTCGTCTCGTAGAAGAAGTGCAGGGGGACCGGGCGCTCGACCCCCGTGACCGAGGCGGTCTCGCGTCCGGTGCGGCGCGTGAGGTCGGCGGCGAGGGTGGTGACGTCGCCGAGGGTGGCCGACATCAGCACGAACTGCGCCTGCGGGAGCTCAAGGAGCGGCACCTGCCAGGCCCACCCGCGGTCCGGGTCGCCGTAGAAGTGGAACTCGTCCATGACGACGAGGCCGACGTCGGCGGCATCGCCCTGGCGCAGGGCCAGGTTGGCGAGGATCTCCGCGGTGCAGCAGATGATGGGGGCATCGGCGTTCACGGCGGAGTCTCCCGTGACCATGCCTACATTCTCGGCGCCGAACACCTCCGCCAGCGCGAAGAACTTCTCGCTCACGAGGGCCTTGATCGGTGCCGTGTAGTAGCTCCGGTGCCCGCGGACCATCGCCGCGAAGTGGGCGCCGACCGCGACGAGCGACTTCCCGGTGCCGGTCGGCGTGGATAGGATGACGTTCGCACCGGAGACGATCTCGATGAGCGCCTCGTCCTGCGCGGGGTACAGGCGGATGCCGGTCGACTCCGCCCACTCCACGAACGCCAGGTAGACCGCATCGGGGTCCGCCGCGTCGGGAACGAGAGAGGGTTCGAGCCGCGGCGTGGGATTCATGGTGCTTCGATCATCCCATCTGCGTCATGTCGCCGATCCCGTGACCCCGAGCGCGGTGAGCAGCTCGTACGCCGTGGAGCGCGCGTGCACGATCACGGTGCCGAGCTGCGACGAGGAGGCCGACACCGAGAGCAGGAGCTGGCCGTACGGCGCGAGGATGAAGCTCAGCAGTGCCATCTGGTTCTCGCCGATGGACAGCGACACGATGGCCGACAGCGTCGGCTCCGTTCCTCCCGCGATGATCTCGGCCTCGGCCCGCGCGACCCCGAACAGGGAGCCGTTCATCGCCGCGAGCTGCTCGCCGCCGTCGGGGTCGACGCCGAGCGAGGCGATGTGGAGGCCGTCCGCGGTCCCGAGGACCGCGGACGTCAGCTCCGGGAAGCGCTCCTCCAACTGCTGCAGACGGGTCTGGGCCGACGGGCCGACGATCCGCGACCACAGCGCCCAGTTGCCGGCGACGTCGGGGTGCATGCGGGACGGATCGGGCGTCGCGGCGGCGTCCTGCCGCCCGGCGGGTCCGGTCATGGCTTCTCCTCCGGAAGATCGAGAGCGGCACCGGCGACGCGCATCACGCTGTCGCGGTCGCGCGCGTCGGCCGCGAGGACGCGGGAGACGGGGATGCCGTGTCGAGCGAGCACGGGGGCGAGATCGTGGCGGATGTCGCCGATCGCGTGCCCTGCCGCGTGGCTGACGGCGATCACGATCCGATGCTCGTCTCCGGAGAACACGTCCAGCCACTCCTCGGCGTCGGCTGCGAGGGTGTCGTGGTCCGCGCGCAGCCAGAGCAGCACCCGAGTGCCCGGCATCGAGACCCGCTGCCGGGCGGACGCGAAGCGCTCCTGCCCCGGGATGCCGACGAGCGCGATGGAGACCTCGGGCGTGGGCCGCCACGTCCCGTAGTCGAGGCCGACGGTCGTCGTCGTCTTCCCGTCGCCGCTCGCGAGCGACATCGGCACGTCGGTGTCCACCGGCGGGACATCGCTCAGGGCGCGGACCGCGGTCGTCTTGCCCGCGCCCACCGGACCGGCGAAGATCACGCGGTACCGCTGAGGCAGGTCGGTCCGTCGCCGACGCGGGCGCCTCATCGTCCGCTCCGCGGGACCGCTCTTCCGCTGTCGCCCTCTCCCGAGGCCGCTCCCCACGGCCCCATGGATCACGCGCCGAGGGCGGCGACCCGGCGGTTCACCGAGGAGCGCAGCAGGGCGAGGTTCGTGGCCTGGCGATCGGCGGCCAGGTAGATGAACAGGTCGTCGTCGAGCATCTTGAGCAGGTGCAGCTGCGTGTTCAGCGTCAGCAGCATGTCCTCGAGCTCACCCTCGATGCCGAGGGCGTCGATCGTGCGCTTCTTGTTCTTCACGATCTCGCTGTTGAACGCGCTCGCGACCTCGAGGTCGAAGTCCGGGCGCACGGAGCTCGAGGCGAGCGGCAGTCCCGATTCGAGGTCGACGATCGACGCCCCGATGAATCCGTTGATGTCGCGTTCGATGTCCGCGAGCAGCGCGTTGAGCTGATCTTGCGTGGCCATGGTTCTCCCCAGTCGTCTTCGTCGCGCGCAGCAGCGACCGCCCTGTGCGGTCGTCCCCGGCGCCGCGCGACCTGTGAAGTGTATAACGTTACTCGACGAGGAGGCCAGTCTCAGACCGAGGTCGCCGCGCGGAGGGCGATGCGCACCATGTCCCCGAACGTCTGCTCGCGCTCCTGGGCCGTGGTCTCCTCGCCGGTGATGATGTGGTCGCTGACCGTGCAGATCGCGAGCGCGCGGCGTCCGTGGAACGCGGCGAGCGTGTAGAGGCCCGCCGCCTCCATCTCGACGCCGAGGATGCCGTGCTGCACGAAGGGCGCGGTGAGCTCCGGCCGCGTGCTGTAGAACTGATCGCTCGAGAACAGCTGCCCCACGTGCACCGTGGACGACAGGGGCTCCGTCTCACTCGCCTCCACCGCGGCGCGCAGCAGGGCGAAGTCGGCGAGGGGAGCGTAGTCGAGGCCGTGGAAGCGCACGCGGTTGATCCCGGAGTCGGTGCTCGCGCCGTTGGCGATGATGATGTCGCGCACCGCGAGCTTCTCGGTCAGCGCGCCGCACGACCCCACCCGGACGATCGTCTGCACGTCGTACTGGGTGAACAGCTCCGTCGCGTAGATCGCCATCGACGGCTGCCCCATCCCCGAGCCCTGGACGGAGACCCGATGCCCCTCCCAGGTGCCGGTGAAGCCCAGCATCCCGCGCGTCTCGGAGTACAGCTCGGCGTCGTCGAGGAAGGTCTCGGCGATCCACCTCGCCCGCAGCGGGTCGCCGGGGAACAGCACGATGGGGGCGATCTGACCGGGTTCCGCGGCGATGTGGGTGCTCATCCGCTCAGCGTACTCAGCCCTCGCGACGGCGGACGATCTCCCCGATCCAGAGGGGTGCGAACGGCGAGGTGCAGCCCGGGGCCGTGGGGTAGTCGGCCAGGACCTGGAGCCGCTCGCCGATGTCGATGGCCCGTGCCCGCAGGTCCGGATGGAAGATGCCGATGTTCGCGAGGGTCTCGTTCATCGCCCACTGCAGGCGTGGTGGGGCCTGCTGCAGGTCGCGCTCGATGAGGTCGAGGAGGTGCGACAGGTCGAGGCCGTCGGCGTCCTTCGTCACCCGGACCGTCGTGAGCGACCACGCGGCGGCGGCGACGGTGGGATCGGCGTCGTCGAACCAGCGCCCGCGCAACTCCTCGGCGAGGGGCGACTTCTTGAGCACGTAGTTCACGAACCAGTCGTTGACCTTGGGCGGACGGGTCTCGCGCAGCATCGCGTCGAGCTCGTCGGCGGTGAAGTCGGCCGGGCGGCACACGAGCAGGGCCAGCAGCCGGGCGGACGTCTCGCCCGTCGCCCAGAGCTCCCGCGCGAGGGCCTGATCGGTCTTGATGCGCTTCGCGAGGGCGCGCATCCGGCTCAGGTTGATGCCGTGGTCGTCGCCGCGCTTCTCGTTCGCCGCGCGCTGCTTCGGGTCTTCCAGCGCCGCGAGCTCCGCCAGCGCCTCCTCCACTGTCATCCCGCCAGGGTAACCCCCGTCGACCGACCCCTTTCGGTGCGTCCCGGCCCCCTGCGGACGCACTTAGGGGGCCGGGAGGCGCGAAAGGGGGTGCGTCGACGGGAGGTCAGTCCTCGTCGAGGAGCTCGCCGCGGATGCGACGGAGGTCTTCCATGAGGGAGCCGATGAGGATCCAGTGCTGCGAGGAGGGCGGACGGATCACGAGCGGAGCCGTCAGAGCGGGGATCGCGGAGGTCAGCGGCTCGGGCTCCGCGGAGGGCGCCGTGGTCTGCACCGCGAGGCGCACGTCGTGTCCGGCGCGGCGGAGCTGTTCGGCGATCGCGGCCACCGCGGGCTCCTCGCCGAGCCGGTCGTCGTAGTGGTCGAAGTAGGCGCGGGTCATGCCGATGGTCTGCGTGACGATGGGCGAGAGCCGGTCGAGCAGCGCCTTCAGCTCCTGCAGGTCGGCACGATGGGTCGAACGCCGCGGGTTCAGCGTGAGCGACTCCTCCCCGGCGGCGATCGCGGCGGCGGCGGCATCCTTCATGGGCCGCAGCAGCCGCACCTCGACCATGAGCTCCTGGAGCCGCGCCGGCGTCTGCGGGGCGGGCAGGGCGTCCGCCAGGCGGTCGAGGCTCGCGGCGAGCTCCCGCCCGAGCAGCCCCACGTTCCGCCGCGCCGGCTCGACGAGAACCGGGGGCACGATCAGCGCGTTCACGACGATGCCGATCACCACCCCGATCAGGGTCTCCACGATCCGGGCGACCGCGTACTCCGGACTCGACGACCCCAGCGCCAGTACGAGCATCGCCGAGATCGCGACCTGGTTGCCGGTGCCGGGGGACGCCCGGAAGGTCCACGCCACGAGCATCGCGACGACGATCGCCAGCAGCACGATCCAGCTCGGCGAGCCGAGGAGCAGGCCGAGCCCGACCGCGATGACGACCCCGACGATCACGCCGATGCTGCGCTCGAGCGCCTTCGACAGCGACTGGTTGACGCTGGGCTGCACGACCAGGAGCGCGGCGATCGCGGCGAACACCGGCAGCTGCCCGGGGAAGACCCAGCCCGCGATCAGCCACGCGGCGATGGTCGCCGCGGCCGACTTCACCACCTGCAGCAGGGGGGAGCGCTGGGAGGCGCGGATCGCGGCGGGGATGCGCATGACCTCCACGGTAGTCGCGCCGATGTCAACCCCATCGCCCTTCTCGCGCCCAGCAGGCTGAATGGAGGCACACGAACGACGAACAAGTGAGGAGCATCCCCATGGTGCAGATCATCGAGACCATCGACGTCGACGTTCCCGTCCGCACGGCGTACAACCAGTGGACGCAGTTCGAGAGCTTCCCGAAGTTCCTCGACGAGGTCGTCTCCATCACGCAGATCGACGAGACCCACACGCACTGGAAGGTGAACGTGGGGGGCGCGGAGCGTGAGTTCGACGCCGAGATCACCGAGCAGCACCCGGATGAGCGCGTCGCGTGGAACAGCGTCGGCGGCGAGACCGAGCACGCGGGCGTCGTGACGTTCCACAAGCTCGACGACGACACCACGCGGGTGACCGTCCAGCTCGACTGGGCGCCGGAGGGGCTGCTGGAGAAGGTCGGTGCGCTGGTCGGCGCGGGATCCCATGCGGTGAAGAAGGATCTGAAGAACTTCAAGGAGTTCATCGAGGGCCGTGGCGTCGAGACCGGCGCCTGGCGCGGTGACGTGGACGCCTGACACCTCTGCGTCGAGGCCCGGGACCGCTGTCTGCGGCCCCGGGCCTCGTCGCGTGCGGGGCTGCGGACGTCGGACGGGCGTGCTTGCATGGGCGCATGGACACGAGGGAGCGTCTGCGCGGCGAGGGGCGGGCCGTACTCGCGACCGTGGTCTGCTTCGTCGGGGGAGCCCTCGCCGGGGCCCTGCTCCTCGCCGGTCCGCCGCGGCCGCTGACCGGTGAGGGAGGCCTCGCGGTGCCCGCCGCGGGAGTCGCCGGCGGCATCGCGGCTCTGGCCTTCGTCCTCAGCACGCTCCTGCACCGTCGGGAGGAGGCCGCGGGGATGCCGCGCTGGCAGCGGGCGGTGTCACGGCTCTCCGCCGCCGCGCTCACCGTGGCTTTCGGGGCCGTGACGGCGATGGGCGTGCTGCTCACCGCGGAGGTGCTCGCGGCGGGCCTGCGGGGTCTCGCGCTCGGAGCGATCGGCGGCGGGCTGCTCACGGGGGTCGCGGCCGCGGTCGGCGGACGGCTCGCGTTCGGCGCCGGAATCGGTCTCCGGACGGCCGACCTCGCCGGACTCCTGTTCGGGTTCCTCGTGATCGGCACGCTGTTCGCGATGGTGACCGCCGTCGACCCGCGGTGGTGGGAGGAGAACTTCTCGCAGCTCGGGGTGGGCTGGGCGTTCAACGGCACCCTGGTCGTGGCCGGGCTGCTGGTCGCCACCGTCGGCGCGTACATCGGGCGCGACCTGCACCGGCTGCTCGGCGACGACGCGCTGTCCCGGATCGCGACCGTGGTCGTGCTGTGGGCCGCGGCCGGACTAGCGCTCGCCGCCGTCGGGCTCCTGCCGCTGTACCGGGCCCCCGTTCCGCACGACATCGCGGCCGTCGCGGCGCTGCTCCTCTTCCTCGGGGCTGCCGCTGCGACGACGCTGACCGTCCCGGGCCGACCCCTGGCCCTCGTGGTGACCTCCGTCGCGGTGGGGGTGCTCGTGGTCGCGGCCGTGCTGCTGTGGTGGCCGCTCGGCTTCTTCCCGGTGACCGCGGTGGAGGCGGTCGTCGTCGGGCTCGGGCTGCTGTGGATGACGACGCTCGTGCGGGTGCTCGCGATCGTCGTGCCGGAGGGGACCCGTCCGTCCGCGCGGCCCTCGCTCTGGCAGGGCAGGCAGTCGCGCGAGCTCAGGCGGGTTCGCGCGCCAGGAGCCTGATGCGGCGTGAGGGCCTGCGTCAGCATAAGGAAGGGAGGCGGAGGGGGCGCGGAAGATAGGGCATCCGTCCGATGTGGAGGGGGCACCTCAGAGCGGAGTGTAGGGATACACCGAACCGTCGAGGAGACATCATGTTCGACCACCCGTATCTCAGCCATCAGGTCACCGTCTTCGAGCAGGAGCAGATCGAACGCGCGGTCGCCCGGCGCCGGATGCTCCTGGAGCACGCGGATCAGATCGTGCCGCGTCCGGCGGGTCCGCTGCGTCGGCTCCTGCGCCGCCTCGCACGCCGGGGAACGCCGGTGCCGCGGGCGTCCCACGCGGGAGCGTGCGATCCGATCGTCGCCCGATGACGGACGGCGTCGTGCTGTCGTTCCCCGGCTCTCCGGATGTCCGGGGGGAGTGGCACGATGGGTCCATGGCCCCAGCCCCCTCCGCCGCGATGGTCGGGCGTGACGCCGAGATCGCCGGGATGCGCCGCCTGTTCGACGGCGTACGCCAGGGCGTGCCCGCCGCGCTGCTCGTCGAGGGCGAGGCCGGGATCGGCAAGACCCGGCTGGTGCGGGAGTTCGGCACCGAGATCGCGAGCGCGGCAGACGTGCACGTCGGCTGGTGCCTCGACCTCGGCGCCTCGCGTGCGCCGTTCGGGCCCCTCGCGGGCATCCTCCGCTCGCTCGTGGAGCGGCTGGGAGCCGAGCGCATGCGTGAGGCGGTCGGCGTGGGCGTCGAGGCGCTCGGCATGTTGCTGCCCGAGCTCGTCGACGCCCCCGCCGCCCGCGACCGCACCAGTCCCGAACGCCTGCGCGACGCGATCGCCTCCCTCATCGAGGCCGCCACGGAGCTGGCGCCGCAGGTCATCGTCGTCGAAGACCTGCACTGGGCCGACGACTCGACCCTGGCGATCCTCTCCTTCCTCCTGCGCACGCTCGACCGCGGCCGCCTGCTGCTGCTCATCACCTGCCGCACCGACGACGTGCGCCGAGGCGACGCGGTGAGCCGGTTCATCGGCGAGGCCACGCGGGCACGACTGCTCGAACGGATGACGGTGCCGCGTCTCGACGACCATGCCGTCGGCGAGCTCGTCGCGCAGATCACGGGACGCGCGCCGACCGCGACGGCGCTGGAGCGGCTGCAGGTCAGGGCGGAGGGCGTCCCCTTCTTCGTGGAGGAGATCGCCGGGTGCGCCCAGGGGCCCCTGCCGGAGAGCCTGCGCGACCTCCTGCTCGCCCGGTTCGACCGTCTCGGAGACGATGCGCGCCGCGTGGTGCAGGTCCTGTCCGGCGCCGAGCGGCCGCTCACGGATCCGCTGCTGCTGCGTCTCGTCGAGCTTCCGGAGGATCGGGTCGACGACGCCGTCCGCGAGGCCGTGCGCAGCGGCATCATCGTCGTCGGCGAAGACGACTACCGGTTCCGGCACGCGCTGCTGCGCGAAGCCGTGCACGACGATCTGCTGCCCGGAGAGCGCGCGCGTCTGCACCGCGCCTACGCCGAGGTGCTGGACGAGGACGGCGGCGGCGACGCGGCGGCCCTGGCCCACCACTGGCAGCTCGCGCAGGACGATCGTCGCGCCATCGCGTCCGCCGCCGACGCCATGCGGCAGGCCAAGGCCCAGTACGCCTTCGCCAGTGCGGCGCGGTTCGGGGAGCTCGTCCTCGAACTCTGGCCACTCGTGCCGGACGCGGAGCAGGCGACGGGATTCGCACGTCTCGACCTGCTCCACGTGCTCGGGTCGGTCCTCCGCAACGCCGGTGACGGCGAGCGGGCGCTGGCGGTCGCCAATGTCGCGCTGAGCGAGGTCGACCCGGCGACGGTCGACCCGCGGCTGCACGCGCGCCTGCTCCGCAACAAGGCGCTGTATCTCGTCAATCTCGGACGCCTCGGGGCCATCCCGCTCCTCCAGGAGGCGCTCGCGCTCGCGGAGCGCGTCGACGACGAGGCGTTCCGCGCGGAGCTGCTGAACCAGCTGGCGAGCCGTCGCATTATCGCGGGCGATCGGGAGGAGGCGATCCGGCTCGCCGACGAGGCCGAGCGTCGGGCCGCGGGCGCCGCGACGACGGATCAGCTCTCGATCGCCGCGAACGTCCGCGGCGGGTCGCTGGCCCATCTCGGCCGGGTCGCGGAGGGTGTGCGCGAGTACGAGCGCGCGCGCGACCTCGCCGCCGGATCGACGGCCGAGATGCGCTACCGCGTCAACTACTCCGACCTGCTGACGCTGCTGGGCCGCTACCGGGAGGCCGTCGCCGTCGCCGAGGAGGGTCTGCGCCGGGCTCGTGAGCTCCGCGTCGAGCGCACCTCGGGTTCGATCATGGCGCAGAACATGATCGTGCCGTTGCTCGAACTCGGCGAGATCGACCAGGTCGAGGACATGCTGGCCCGGGACTTCCTGCAGGGCACGCTGCGGGTCTTCCGGATGTACGTGAGCATGACCAGGGTGCGGGTGCTCGCCTGGCGGGGCCGGGCCGCGGAGGCTGCGGAGACCCTGCAGGAGTGGCTGCCGGCGTTCGAGGAGACCGGAGTCTCGGAGCGGCAGATCTGGTACGACCGGATCACGATGCAGGTCGCCGTCGCCGAGAGTCAGGGCGACCTCTGCGGGGCGCTCGACGTGATCGGGGAGATGCTGGAGGACGACCGGCCGGCGTTGCTGCATCAGCGGCGGCTGCTCCTGGAGGCGGGCGCCCTCGTGACGGCGCTGCGTGCGGGCGGCGCCGACGTCGATGCGGCGGTCGCGGCAGTGCGGACGGCCTGGGAGGCGCAGCCGCCGGAGCTGCAGGACGACGCGTGGTCGACGGTGCTGCACGCCCTGCTCGACCCGAGTCCGGCCGCGGTCGACGAGGCGCTGCGGTGCGCGGACGGCGACGACGTGCCGGTCACCTTCCGTGTGGTGCTGCGGCTCGAGCGAGCCCGGCTGCACGTCGCCGACGGAGAGCGCGCCGAGGCGGCTGCCCTGCTCGCCGCGGCGACGACGACCGCGGAGGAGCTCGGTCATGTGCCGCTGCAGAAGGCTCTGGCGGGGTTCGGCGAGGCGGCAGGGCTGCGTCCGACCGGGCCCCGCGAGGCCGCCGCCGCGGAGCAGCTGACGGCCAGGGAGCGGCAGGTGCTCGCCCTCATCGCGGAGGGGCTGAGCAACCGCCAGATCGGGGAGCGCCTGTTCATCAGCGTGAAGACCGTCAGCGTCCACGTCTCGGCGGTGCTGCGGAAGCTCGGCGTGAGCACGCGCACCGAGGCGGCGCTCGCCCATCGCACGGCCGAAGAGGGGGAGTCCCGTCAGTCCGCCGTGGTAGCGTGACCGAGCATGCATGTCGGATCATCGGCATGATGCAGGCCGCGTGAGCGGCCGGTCAACAGAAAGTAGAAAACACATGGCCACTGGCACTGTGAAATGGTTCAACGCAGAGAAGGGCTTCGGCTTCATCGCTCCCGATGACGGCACCGAAGACCTCTTCGCCCACTACTCGGCTATCGCCGGCTCCGGTTTCAAGGAGCTCCGCGAGAACCAGAAGGTCGAATTCGACGCTGAGCGTGGCCCCAAGGGCATGCAGGCGGCGAACATCCGCGCTCTCTGAGCGTGCGCTGACTTCCTGAAGCCGGCCGGATCCGTACGGGTCCGGCCGGCTTTTCGCTGCCCCGGCACTTTCGAATCGCCCACTTTGCGGCATCCGGGCGCCGGATGCGACAAGGTGAGCGATTCGAAACGGGAGTGAGGGCGCCCTAACCTCCGTGTTAGATTAGGCGAGGCTTACCAAAGGCCGGACGCTCTCGCGTCGACACCCCATCTCCCATCCCGAAGGGAACGCCTGTGCGCACCTCTCGACTCCTCGCCCTCGGCGCAGCCGCCGCGCTCGCCGTGACGCTGTCCGCCTGCTCGTCCTCCGCGCCGGAGTCGACCGCGACCACCGGGGGCAACCCGGCCTCCGACGACGCGTTCCCCGTCACCATCGAGCACGTCTACGGCGAGACGACCATCGACGAGAAGCCCGAGCGCGTGGCGACGATCGCGTGGGCGAACCACGAGGTGCCGCTGGCCCTCGGCATCGTCCCGGTCGGCATGAGCAAGGCCACCTGGGGCGATGACGACGACAACGGCATCCTCCCCTGGGTCGAGGAGAAGCTCGATGAGCTCGGCGGCGAGACCCCGGTGCTCTTCGACGAGACCGACGGCATCGACTACGAGGCCGTGGCCGACACCGCTCCCGACGTGATCCTCGCCGCCTATTCCGGCCTCACGCAGGAGGAGTACGACACGCTTTCCAAGATCGCGCCGGTCGTCGCCTACCCCGACGTCGCGTGGGGCACCTCCGTCGACGACATGGTCGAGATGAACGCCAAGGCCCTGGGGCTCGAGGCCGAGGGCGAGGCCCTGATCGAGGACCTGCACGCCGACGCCGACGCCGCCCTCGCGGCCAACAGTGCACTCGAGGGCAAGAAGGTGCTCTTCGCCTACTTCGACCCGAGCGACCTCAGCCAGATCGGCTACTACACCGCGGCCGACACGCGCCCCGGGTACCTGCACGACCTCGGCCTGCCGCTCCCCGCGATCGTCGAGGAGAACGCGGACAGCGACCAGTTCTACCTGCAGGTGAGCGCCGAGGAGGCGCAGAAGTTCGACGACGTGGACGTGCTGGTGACCTACGGCGACGACTCCACCCTGGCCACGCTGCAGGCCGACCCGCTGCTGTCGAAGATCCCCGCCATCGCGGAGGGCCGCGTCGCGATCCTCCCGGACGCCACGCCCATCGCCGCATCGGCGAACCCGTCGGCGCTGTCGATCCCGTGGGGTCTCGAGGACTACCTGGCCATCCTCGCCGCGCCGCTCGCGAAGTAAGCTCCGCGTCCGCCCCCCAGCGGAGAGTCGTCGTGATCTCAGCACCCGTCCTCGCGTCGGACGCCGCCACCCTGCGGCGTCCGACGGTGGTGCGCACCCTCTGGCTGCTCGCCGGGGTCGGAGTGATCCTCGTGCTCGTCGTGCTCTCGGTGTCGTTCGGAGTGCGCGCGGTCACCCTCGACGACATCGCCGCGGCGCTCTCCGGCCAGACCGACACGATCGCGCAGGCCGCGGTCGTCAAGCGCATCCCCCGCACCGTGCTCGCGCTCCTCGTGGGGGCGGCCCTCGCGCTCGCCGGGGCGACCATGCAGGCCGTCACGCGCAACCCCGTGGCCGACCCCGGCATCCTGGGGGTCTCGAACGGCGCCTCCTTCGCGGTCGTCCTCGGCATCGCGTTCTTCGGACTCAGCAACCCCTACGGGCAGATGGCCTTCGCGATCGTCGGCGCCGCGGCCGCCGCCGTCTTCGTGTACACCGTCGGCTCCCTCGGTCGCGGCGGAGCCACCCCGCTCAAGCTGGCCCTCGCGGGGGCGGCGACCTCCGCCGCGTTCGCCTCGCTCATCAGCGCGGTCATGCTGCCGCGGGTCGACCTGCTGCAGACGTTCCAGTCGTGGCAGATCGGCGGCGTCGGCGGGGCGGAGTGGCCGCGGATCGCGATCACCGCCCCGGTCCTCGCGGTCGGCGCCCTCATCTGCTTCCTGTGCGCCCGGGGCATGAACTCCCTCGCGCTCGGCGACGACATGGCCAAGGGCCTCGGCGAGCACGTGCTGCGCACCCGGATGCTGTCGGCCCTCGGCGCGGTCATCCTCGCCGGCGCGGCGACGGCCATCGCGGGACCGATCGGGTTCGTCGGGCTCATCGTCCCGCACATGTGCCGGATGCTCGTCGGTACCGACCACCGCTGGCTGCTGCCCTTCTCGGCCCTCGCCGGCGCGGCGCTGCTCACCGCGAGCGACATCGTCGGCCGCGTGATCTCGCCGTCGTCCGAGGAGATCCAGGTCGGCATCATCACCGCGATCATCGGGGCGCCGTTCTTCATCTGGATCGTCCGCCGACAGAAGGTGCGGGAGCTGTGAGCACGACCGAGCACACCCTCGTCCGCGGCGACGAGTCCGCCGCCGCCCGCACCGCGCGCATCATCGCCGGCCGCCGGGCACGCCACCGCCGTCATGCCGTGGTCACGCTCGCCCTCGGGGTCGTCGTGATCGTGCTGTTCGTCGTGGCGCTCATGGTCGGCAACACGTTCTACCCGCTCGACGAGGTCATCCGCGTGATCCTCGGCGAGACGGTGCCCGGCGCCTCGTTCACGGTCGGCGACCTGCGGCTCCCCCGTGCGGTCCTCGCGATCCTCACGGGCCTCGCGTTCGGCATGGCGGGCATCACCTTCCAGACCATGCTGCGCAACCCGCTCGCCTCGCCGGACATCATCGGCATCTCGAACGGGGCCGGCGCCGCCGCGGTGTTCGGCATCGTCGTGCTCTCGCTCAACGGCCCGGCCGTCTCGCTCCTCGCGCTCGTCGGCGCGCTCGTGACGGCGCTGGCGATCTACCTCCTCGCCATCGAGGGCGGCTTCGCGGGCACCCGCCTCATCCTCATCGGGATCGGCGTCGCGGCGATGCTGCAGAGCGTCATCTCCTACCTGCTGTCCCGGGCCGCGAACTGGGACATCCAGACCGCGATGCAGTGGCTCACCGGCAGCCTCAACAACGCGTCGTGGGAGCGGGTGCTGCCGATGGCGATCGCCGCCGCGATCCTCGTGCCGCTGCTGCTCTCGCAGGGGCGGGCGCTGGGGACGCTCCAGCTCGGCGACGACTCCGCCGCGGGGCTCGGCGTGCGGGTCACCGCCACGCGCCTCGTCTTCATCCTCGGCGCCGTGGCCCTCCTCGCCTTCGCGACCGCCGCCACCGGGCCGATCGCGTTCGTCGCGTTCATGGCCGGACCCATCGCCGCGCGGCTCACCGGTCCCGGCGCCACGCTGCTGCTGCCCAGCGGCCTCGTCGGGGCGGTGCTCGTGCTCGGCGGCGACCTCATCGCCCAGTTCGCGCTCGGCGCGCGCTACCCGGTCGGCGTGGTCACCGGCGTCGTCGGCGCGCCGTACCTCATCTATCTGCTCATCCGCACCAACCGCACCGGAGGCTCGCTGTGACCGCCGCCCACCGCCTGTCCGCCGAGGGGGTCACCCTCTCGTACGGCGACCGCACCGTCGTCGAGGGCCTCGACCTGCAGATCGCGCCGGGGAAGATCACCACGATCGTCGGCGCGAACGGCTGCGGCAAATCGACGCTGCTGCGCGCCCTCGCCCGGCTGCTGTCCCCGGGGGACGGGGAGGTCGTGTTCGACGGGAAGTCGATCCATGCCCGGCCCACGAAGGAGGTCGCGCGCATCCTCGGCCTCCTGCCCCAGTCGCCCGTGGCCCCCGAGGGCATCGCCGTCGCCGACCTCGTCGGTCGCGGGCGTCACCCCCACCAGCGGGCCCTGTCGCGGTGGAGTGCGCACGACTACGAGGTCGTCGCCGACGCCCTGGACGCGACCGGCATCAGCGACCTCGCCGACCGCAGCGTGGACGAGCTCTCCGGCGGTCAGCGGCAGCGGGTCTGGATCGCGATGGCCCTCGCGCAGGAGACCGACATCCTGCTGCTGGACGAGCCGACGACCTTCCTCGACGTCGCCCACCAGGTCGAGGTGCTCGACCTGCTCACCGACCTCAGCGTGGCCCGCGGCACCACGATCGTCATGGTGCTGCACGACCTCAACCTCGCCGCGCGCTACGCCGACGAGCTGGTCGCCATGAAGAACGGCCGCGTGCACGCGATCGGCGCCCCGCAAGACGTCGTCACCGCCGAGCTCGTGCAGGAGGTCTTCGGCCTCCCCAACCAGATCACCATCGACCCGGTCTCCGGCAAGCCGATGGTCACCCCCATCGGAAGGCATCATGTCCGCTGAATCCACCACGACCGAGCGCCCGACCTACATCCTCACCCGCGCCGAGGTGCGCGCCGTCTCCCGCGTCTCCCCGTCGTTCGTGCGGGTGACGCTCGGCGGCGAGGAGCTCAGCGAGCTGGGCACGCCAGGGGAGGTGTACGACAGCCGGGTCAAGCTCGTCTTCCCGCCCGCGTCCGGCGTTCTCGCGGAGATCGACCGGTCGACGTACGACTGGTGGGGCTCGTACCTGTCCGTCCCGGAGGAGGAGCGCGGCTCGATGCGCACCTACTCCGTCCGTGACCTGCGGGTCGACGACGACGGCCGCACCGAGGTCGACATCGACTTCGTGCTGCACCTGGAGCCGGGGCTCACCGGTCCGGCCTCTCGGTGGGCGAGCACGGCCGCGGTGGGCCAGGAGCTGTGGCTGGTCGGCCCGCGTCGGGGCGTCGTCGCGCACGGCGGCGCGGAGTACGCCCCGGGGGCGGCGACCTCGGTGGTCCTCGTCGGGGATGAGACCGCGGCCCCCGCCATCGCCCGCATCCTGGAGGACGCCCCGCGCGACCTCCGCGGCACGGCGTTCATCGAGGTGCCGTCGCCCGCGGACGTCCTCGCGATCGACGTTCCGGCGGGGGTGGACGTGCACTGGCTGCCGCGCGACGCCGGCGAGCCGCACGGGTTCCGCCTCATCCCCGCGGTGCTCGAGCACCTGGGCGACGACGATGCCGGGGACGAGATCCGCGTCACCGACATCGAGGGGGAGGACCTCCTCTGGGAGACCCCGGAGTACTCGAGCCTGGGAGAGGAGATCGCGCCCGACGACGCGGCCGGCCGCTACTTCTGGATCGCGGGCGAGAGCGGTGTCGTGACGACGCTGCGTCGGCACCTCGTGAAGGACCTCGGGATCGACCGCGCGCAGGTCGCGTTCATGGGCTACTGGCGCCGCGGCGTCGCGATGCGGGGCTGAGATGACCGACGCCATCGATCGCCACAGCCTCGCGGGGGAATCCCTCGTCCTCGGCTACGGCCGCACCCGGGTCGTGCACGACGTCTCCCTGCGCCTCGCGCCGGGCCGGGTGACCGCGCTGATCGGACCGAACGGCAGCGGCAAGTCGACCGTCCTCCGCGCGCTCGCGCGGCTGCACCGCATCGAGGCGGGGACCGTGAGCGTCGGCGGCGCGGAGTCGCGCGACGCCGCCACCCTCTCCGCCAAGGAGTTCGCGAAGACCGTCGCGATGCTGTCGCAGTCCCGGCCGCACCCCTCCGGGATCGAGGTCGCCGACGTGGTCGCCTACGGCCGCCATCCGCACCGCGGGCGGTTCTCCGGCGTGAGCGACGCCGACCGTGCCGCCGTGGCGCGCGCCCTCGCCCTCACCGGCCTGTCCGCGATGGCCGCCCGTCCGGTCGACCAGCTCTCCGGCGGCGAGCTGCAGCGCGTCTGGCTGGCGACCGCACTCGCCCAGGACACCGGGGTGCTGCTGCTCGACGAGCCGACCAACCACCTCGACCTGCGCTACCAGGTGGAGACCCTCGATCTGGTGCGGGAGCTCGCCGACGACCACGGCACCGCGCTCGGCGTCGTGCTGCACGACCTCGACCACGCCGCCTCGGTCGCCGACGACGTCGTGCTGATGCACCGCGGCCGGGTCCACGCGGCGGGGGCTCCCGCCGAGGTTCTCACCGGCGAGAACCTGTCGCACGTGTACGGACTGCGCATCGACACCGCCCTCGACGAGGAGACCGGCCTGGTGCGGGTGCGTCCGCGCGGCCGCCACCACGGTCGCCTCCGCGCCCCCTCCGCCTCCTGATCCCGACCCCTGAAGGAACCACCGATGAAGAAGACCCCCCTCGCCGTGCTCGCCCTCGGCGGCGCCCTCACCCTCGCGCTCGCCGGCTGCGGCACCACGCAGACGCCGTCCGCCGAGGGGTCCGACGCCCCGACCTCGACGAGCGCGGGCTGCACGGACGACACCACGAGCACCTCGACCGGGGCGGTCTCCGTCACCGACGATCTCGGCCGCACGGTGGAGCTCGACAAGCCGGCCGAGCGGATCGCGGTGCTCGAGTGGCAGCAGATCGAGGACGCGCTGTCGCTGTGCGTGACGCCGGTCGCGGTGGCCGACGCCGAGGGGTACAGCACCTGGGTCACGGCGGAGGAGCTGCCGGAAGGCGTCGTGGACGTGGGCACCCGTCAGGAGCCGAACCTGGAGACGCTGTTCGGCACCGATCCCGACCTCGTGATCGTCGAGGTCAACGCCGCGGACGACCCCATCGTCGCGCAGCTCGAGGCTTACGACGTGCCCGTGCTCGCGACGATCGGCGCCGATGCGAAGGACCCGATCGCCAAGATGCTGAACACCTTCGACCTCATCGCGCAGGTCACCGGCCGCGAGGAGCGGGCCGACGTCGTCACCGAGGAGTTCCAGGACCACCTCGACACCGCGAAGGCCGAGCTCGCCGACCGCGACCTCGCCACGACCGACTTCGTGTTCTTCGACGGCTGGGTCGACGGCGGCAACGTGGCGCTGCGTCCGTTCGGCCAGGGCTCGCTCGTCGGCGAGGTGGGCGAGGAGCTCGGGCTGACGAACGCCTGGACCGGCGAGGTCGACCCCGTGTACGGCCTCGGACAGACCGATGTCGAGGGCATGACGACGGTCGGCGGCGCGAACCTGTTCTACACCGGCACCGCGGACCCGGACTCCGAGAGCTTCGTCGACGCCCTCGCGGACAACCCCGCCTGGACCTCGCTCCCCGCGGTGGCGGAGGACCGCCTGACCGCGTTCCCGGCCGGCATCTGGACCTTCGGCGGCCCGCGCTCGACCGCGCAGATCATCGACGGCTACCTCGAGGTGCTCTCGTAGTGACGGAGACCCTCCGCCTCGACGACACGACGGCGACCGCGGAGCCCGGCGCCCCGGCGTCCGCTGTCCCCGTGGAGGCGGAGGGTCGGAAGCCCGCGGTGTGGACGGGCGTCGGCGTGCTCGTCGCTCTCGCCGTCGTGCTGGTCGCGGTCGCCTGCTGGCACCTCACCCAGGGCACGAGCGGCGCGGTGTTCGCCGACACCGACGTCCTCTGGGGCTCGCGGGTGCCGCGGCTCGCCGCCGGTGTCGCGGTGGGCGTGGCCCTCGGGGTCGCCGGCATCCTGCTGCAGTCCCTCGCCCGCAATGCCCTCGCGTCGCCGGACACGCTGGGCGTGACCGCCGGGGCCTACCTCGCCGTCACGGCGCTCGCCGCGTTCGGGATCGCCGTGCCGGTGTGGGCCTCCGGCGCGGTGGCGTTCGCGGGCGGCATCGTCGCCGCGGGCATCGTGCTCGGACTCGCCGGCGGGGCGGGGTCGTCCACGACCCGCCTCATCCTCGCGGGCTCCGCGCTGGCGCTCGCCTTCCAGGCCGCGACCTCGACGCTGCTCATCCTGTTCGACGAGGAGACCAAGGGACTGCTCGCCTGGGGGAGCGGGAGCCTGTCGCAGCTCGGACTCACCGCGTTCCTCCAGGCGGCGCCGGTCGTCGTGGTCGTCACGGTGCTGGCCCTCGTGCTCGCGCGGCGCCTGGACATCCTCACGCTGGGGGACGACACCGCCTCGTCGCTCGGCGTGCCGATCCGGTCGACCAGGACCATCGGGATCCTGCTCGCGGTCACCCTCACGGCGGTCGCGGTGACGCTCGCCGGGCCGATGGGATTCGTGGGGCTGTGCGCGCCGGTGCTCGCGCGGCTGCTGACGCGGGTGGTGCCGAGCCTGAACCGCCACGTGCTGCTGATCCCCGCGGCGGGGCTCCTCGGCGCCCTCGTCGTCATCCTCTCCGACGCCCTCCTGCGCGCGCTCATCGGCGCGGAGGCGGCGATCCTCATCCCGACCGGCGTCGCGACGACGCTGCTCGGCGCGATCGTGCTCGTGCTCATGGCCCGGCGCCTCCGCGACGCCGGTCCCACGCGCGAGCCTCCGCGGGTGCGCTTCGGCGTCCGCAGCCGCCTGCGCTTCCGGATCACCCTCGCCCTCGTCGCCCTCGGCCTGGTCGGGGTGCTCCTGCTCGGACTGCTCGCCGGGCACACCTGGCTGCTCACCGGCGACATCGCGCTGTGGCTGCAGAGCCAGGCTCCCGCGCCCATCGCCTTCGCCCTCGACGAGAGGGCGCCGCGGATCGTGGCCGCCGTGGTCGCCGGCGCCGCGCTCGCGCTCTCCGGCGCCGTGATCCAGGGGGTGAGCCGCAACCCGCTCGCCGACCCGGGCATCCTCGGCGTCACCGGCGGCGGCGGGCTCGGCGCGGTGCTGGTGATCACGAGCATCACGTCGTCGACGGGCGGGATGATCGCGGGAGCCGTCACGGGCTCGCTGCTCGCCTTCGCCCTCGTCTACCTGCTGTCGTGGCGGGGAGGCCTGAACGCGGACCGGTTCCTGCTGATCGGCATCGGGGTCTCGCACTTCACGGTCTCCCTCACGACCTTCCTCCTGCTGCGGTCGAACCCGTGGGACACCCCGAAGATCTACACCTGGCTCTCCGGCACGACCTACGGGCGTGTGTGGGAGCAGGTCGTCCCGCTGGCGATCGTCCTCGTGATCGCGGTGCCGTTCGTGGTGATGAGTCGCCGGGAGCTCGACGTGCTGTCGCTCGATGAGGACACGCCGCGACTGGTCGGCATCCGGCTGGAGCCGGTCCGGTTGACGCTGCTGCTGGTGGCGGCCGTCCTGGCGGCGCTGAGCGTGACGGCGATCGGGGTCATCGGCTTCGTGGGGCTGGTGGCGCCGCATGCCGCGCGGGCACTGGTGGGCGCACGGCACTCGCGGGTGATCCCGACGGCGGTGCTCCTCGGCGGGCTGCTCGTCGGCATCGCGGACACGATCGGCCGGACGGTGATCGCCCCCGCGCAGCTTCCGGCGGGTCTCGTGGTCGCGCTGATCGGCGCCCCGTACTTCGTCTGGCTGCTCTGGCGCTCCCGCTGACCCGCTTCGAATCGCGCAAATGGCCCCATTCCCGGGGGAAATGGGGCCATTCAGGCGATTCGAACGGGGCTACCGGGCCAGGAACTGCGTCAGCGCGGCGTTGACCTCGTCGGCGTGGGTCCAGAGGAGGCCGTGCGGGGCGCCCTCGACCTCGACGTACTCGGCCTCGGGGACGGCCTGGCGGAAGCGGCGGGCGGTCGCGTCGATCGGCAGGATGTTGTCCTTCGTGCCGTGCAGGATGAGGGTGGGCTTGCCGGCGGCGGCCACGGCCTTCACGTCGTCGCGGAAGTCCTCGATCCAGGTCGGGACCACGGCATACGCGGCGACCGGGGCGCTGGTGACGGAGAGGTTCCAGTTCGCGTCGACGACCTGCTGGCTGATGCGCGTGCCGAGGTTCTCGTCGAGGTTGTAGAAGTCCGTGTAGAACTGGGTGAACCAGGCGTAGCGGTCGCCCTTGGCGGCGGCCTCGATCCCGTCGAAGACCTCCTGCGGCACGCCTTCCGGGTTGTCGTCGCGCTGCACGAGGAAGGGCTCGAGCGACGCGAGGAAGGCGAGCTTCGCGACGCGCTCGTGACCGTAGCGGCCGACGTAGCGGGCGAGCTCCCCGGTGCCCATGGAGAACCCGACGAGCACGACGTCGCGGAGGTCGAGGGTCTCGAGCACCGTGTTCAGGTCGGCGGCGAAGGTGTCGTAGTCGTAGCCGGAGCCGACCTTGGAGGACTGCCCGAAGCCGCGGCGGTCGTAGGTGATGACGCGGTACCCCTGGGCGAGGAGCTCGCGGGTCTGGCGCTCCCAGCTGTGGCCGTTGAGCGGATAGCCGTGGATCAGGACGACGGGCTGGCCGCTGCCCTGGTCTTCGTAGTAGAGCTCGATCGGGGTGGTGTTCTCGGTGCCGACGGTGATGTAACCCATGATGTGTTCCTTTCGGTGCCGGTGAGAACGATCGTTCTCGCCTGATGTGATCAATCTAGAGAACGTTCGTTCTCGTGTCAAGTAGACTTCTGGACATGACCGAAGACGAGGCCCGCGAACGCATCCTCTCCGCCGCGGAGGAGCTGTACTACCGCAAGGGCTACGCGGCGGTCGGCATGGACGAGCTGCGGGCTGCCGCCGGGGTGTCGCTGCGGCGCGTGTACTCGCTGTTCCCGGCGAAGACCGACATCGTCGCCGCGGTGCTCACCCGGAAGCACGCCGAGTGGGAGCAGGGGCTCACGGCGGCCGTAGCGCAGAGCGGCGACGACCCGCGCGCCCGCCTCCTCGCGGTCTACGGCTACCTGGAGGACTGGTTCTGCAGCGACGGGTTCCGGGGCTGCGCCTTCATCAACGCGTTCGGCGAGCTCGGGGGGACGAGCCCCGAGGTGGCCGCGATCGTCCGCGCGCACAAGGCCTCGTTCCAGCAGTACATGGCGGAGCTCGTCGCGGACACCGGTGCCCCGGCGGGTCTGGCCGCCCAGCTCTCGCTCCTCGCGGAGGGCGCGCAGAGCACCGCGGCGATCGGCGCGGACCCGGAGGCCGCCGTGCACGCGCGCCGCGCCGCCGAGGTCCTGATCGACGCCGCCCTCGCTCCGGCCTGACGCCCCCACTCGCTAACTTGGTTAGCGAAATGGGGAGGTCCTGTCAAGGCCACTGCCTTCCGCGCCCGCCCCGCGTAGGGTGCGGGCATGGAGACCTCGACGAAGGGCATCGCCCGCCAGAGCCTCGTGATCGCCGCCGCCGTGTTCATGCTGATCGCCGCGGCCATCGGCGCCGGAGCATTCGGCGGGGACTCCGTCGACGAGCTCCAGAACGGGGCGCTCTCGGCGCAGGGCTCGTACCTCGCCCCGGCCGGGCCGGCCTTCTCGATCTGGTCGCTCATCTACGTGGGACTCCTCGCCTACACCGTGTGGCAGGCCCTCCCCGCCCAGCGCCAGGACGAGCGTCAGCAGGCGGTCGGGGGCTGGATCGCCCTCTCGATGGTCCTCAACGGCCTCTGGCTGGTGACCGCGCGGTACCTGACGCTGTGGCTCACCGTGCTCGTGATCGCGCTGCTGCTCGCGACGCTCGCGCGCATCATCGTGCTCCTCGGCCGGTTCCCCGCCCGCTCCCTCGCCGACCGCCTGCTCACGGACGGGGCGAACGGTCTGCACTTCGGCTGGGTCACGATCGCGACGGTCGCCAACACCGCCGCCTGGCTCACCCAGACCGTCCCGGAGATCGGGGCGGATGCCCCCGACGCCTGGGCCGTCGCCGTGCTCGTCGTCGTGCTGGTGATCGGTGCCGCATCGGCCTGGTTCACCGGCCGCCTCGCCCCGGCGCTGGCGACGGCCTGGGGGCTGAGCTGGCTCGCGATCGGGCGTCTCACGGGCGAGCCGGAGAGCACGCCCACCGCCGTCACCGCGATCATCGTCGCCGTCCTGCTCGTCGTCGTCGGCGTCGTGGCCGTCCTCCGTCGGCGGCGCCGCGCCGGCACGCACGACCGCGCGCCGCTCGGCCGCTAGAGCACCAGTCGGTAGCCCATCCCCGACTCGGTGAGGAGGTGGACGGGCGCCGAGGGTTCCCGCTCCAGCTTCTTGCGGAGCTGCGACATGTACAGCCGGAGGTAGCCGGAGTCGGACACCTGCGCGCTGCCCCAGATCTCCTTGAGGAGATCCTGCCGGGTCACCAGCGCGCCCGGGTGCCGCGCGAGGTGCTCGAGCATCCGCCACTCGGTCGGCGTGAGATGCACACGGGTGCCGGCACGGGTCACGGTCTTCGTCGCGAGGTCGACGACGACGTCCCCGAACGCGACCACGGACTCCCCGTTCGCGGCGACCGCACGGCGGGAGAGCGCCCGGAGCCGGGCCAGCAGTTCATCCACCTGGAAGGGCTTCGTGACGAAGTCGTCCGCCCCCGCATCCAGCGCCTCGACCTTGTCGGCCGAGCCCGTCCGCCCCGACACGACGATGATGGGCACGCTCGTCCAGCCGCGGAGGGCCTGGATCACCTCGATGCCGTCGAGCCGGGGCATGCCGAGGTCGAGCATGATGAGGTCGGGATGGGTCTGCGCCGCGACGGCGATCGCGGCGGCACCGTCGGCGGCCACGACGACCTCGTACCCGTGGGCCGCGAGGGTGATCCGCAGCGCCCGCACCATCTGGGGGTCGTCGTCGGCGATGAGGAGTTTCACTCCGTGCCCTCCGTGTCGGCGGTCCCTGCGGCGAGCGGCAGGGAGATGACCATGGTGAGTCCGCCCCCGGGGGTGTCCTCCGGTGTCAGGCTACCGCCCATGCCCTCGGTGAATCCGCGGGAGAGGGCGAGCCCGAGCCCCAGCCCGGTCGTGTTGTCGGTGTCGCCGAAGCGCTGGAACGGCTGGAAGATCGCATCGCGCCGCTCGGGGGCGATCCCCTCGCCGCGGTCGACGATCCGGATCTCCGCCCGATCCCCCAGCCGGCTGCTCGACACGAGCACACGGCTGCCCGCCGGCGCGTGCCGGTGGGCGTTGGCGAGCACGTTCACGAGCACCCGCTGGAGCAGCACCGGGTCGGCGTGCAGCGGCGGGAGGTCGGGATCGAGCGTGAGCTCGACGTCGGCGGGGCCGAGGCCGAGCTCGTCCACGGCGGCGAGCACCGGGCCTGCCGCGTCGATCCGCTGAGCCGAGACCGCGAGCACCCCCGCCTCCACGCGGCTCACGTCGAGGAGGTCGGTGACGAGGGTGGAGAGGGTCGCGAGACTCTCGTCCGCGGTCTCCAGCAGCTCCGCGCGGTCCTCGGCGGACAGGCCGTGCGCGCCCCGGAGCCCGCCGATCGCCGCGACGGCCGAGGCGAGCGGCCGCCGGAGATCGTGACTGACGGCGGAGAGCAGGGCGCTGCGCACCTGATCGGTCTCGGCGAGGGCCTCCGCCTCCCGCGCCGTGGCTCGCAGGTCGGTGTGCTCGATGGCGGCGGCGAGCTGGGCGACGATCGCGTCGAGCAGGCGGCGCTCCGGACCGGCGATCGGCTCGCCGTTGAGCTCCAGCACGGCGCGCGGGCCCCCACCGGACGCGACCCCGACCGGGATGGTCGTGGCGCGGCCGTCCGGCACGGGCTCGCCGTCGCTCGCCAGCACGTCCCCGGACGGGGTGAGCAGCCGCACACCGCTCAGCCCGAACGCCTCCCGGGTGCGGCTGACGAGGGCGAGCACGGCGTTGTCGCCGCGGAGCACGTTCCCGGCGACGGCCGCGAGGAGCTCCGCCTCGGCGGTCGCCCGCTGCGCAGTCCGTGCCCGGCGGGCGGCCTGGTCGACGATGAGGCTCACGAGGATCGCGATGATGACGTAGAGGGTGAGGGCGAGCACGTGCAGCGGGTGCGCGATCGTGATCGTGAACAGCGGGGCGACGAAGAGGAAGTCGAGGGTGATGCCGGAGAGCACGGCGGCGAACACCGCGGGGCGGATGCCGCCGATAAGGGCGACCACCACGACGAGGAGCTGGTAGGCGAGCACCTCGGCGGTGATCGACTCCGGGCTGCGGACCGTGAACATCAGCCAGGAGAGCAGCGGACCGAACACCAGGGCCACGCCGAAGCCCAGCGCCTGACGCCGCCAGCCGAGCGCGCCGCCGGTGATGCGGGGGAGGGCGAGACGGCCGCCCGCCGCGGCGTGGGTCACGATGTGCACGTCGATGTCGCCCGAGCGGCGGATGACCTCGGCGCCGATCCCCGGTCCGGTGAGCGCGGCGGCGAGGCGGCCGCGGCGGCTCACGCCGATCACGAGCTGCGTCGCGTCGGCGCCCTGGGCGAACTCGACGAGCGTCGCGGGGATGTCGTCGCCGACCACCTGATGGTAGGTCCCGCCGAGCGACTCGACGAGGGAGCGCTGCGCGGCGAGGGCGCCGGGGGTCTCGTCGCGCAGCCCGTCCTGGGCGGTCACGTGCACGGCGAGCAGCTCCCCGCCGGCGGACCGGGCGGCGATGCGGGCCCCGCGGCGCAGCAGCGTCTCGCCCTCCGGGCCGCCGGTGAGGGCGACGACCACGCGTTCGCGTGCCTGCCACGCTCCGGCGATGCCCTGTTCGGCGCGGTAGCTGCGGAGCGCGCTGTCGACCTCGTCGGCGAGCCACAGCAGGGCCAGCTCCCGCAGGGCGGTGAGGTTGCCGAGCCGGAAGTAGTGCGAGAGCGCGGCGTCGATGCGCTCCGCGGGGTAGACGAGACCCGCGGCGAGGCGGTCGCGGAGTGTCTGCGGCGCCAGGTCGACGACCTCGATCTCGTCGGCGGCGCGGACCACCGCGTCCGGGATGGTCTCGCGCTGGGCGATGCCGGTGATCTTCTCCACGACCGCGTTCAGCGACTCGATGTGCTGCACGTTCACGGTGGTGACGACGTCGATCCCCGCGTCCAGCAGCTCCTCGACGTCCTGCCACCGCTTGGGGTTCCGCGAGCCGGGGGCGTTCGTGTGCGCGAACTCGTCCACGAGCGCGATCTCCGGGCCGAGGGCGAGCACCGCGTCGAGGTCGAGCTCGGAGAGGACGACCCCGCGGTGGGCGTCCTCCCGTCGCGGCACTTCGGGCAGTCCGGAGGTCAGGGCGGCCGTGGCCGCACGGCCATGGGTCTCGACGATCGCGATGACCACGTCGCGGCCCTCGTCGCGGAGCCTCCGGCCCTCGGCGAGCATCTCGAAGGTCTTCCCGACCCCCGGCGCGGCGCCGAGGAGGACGCGCAGTCGTCCGCGGCGGTTCCGGTCCGTCGCGGGGCGCGGCGGCCGCTCTGCGCTCATGCACCCTCCCGGTCGTCGAGTGCGAGATTCAGCTCCGCGACGTTGATGCGCTCCTCGCCGAGGAACCCCAGGTCCCGCCCTTGAATCCTAGACTCCACCAGCGCCCGGACCTCGTCTTCCGGCAGGTCGCGGGCGACCGCCACCCGCGGCACCTGCAGCAGGGCGTACGCGACGCTGATGTGCGGGTCGAGACCGGAGCCGGACGCGGTCACGGCATCCGCGGGCACCGCGGACGGATCCACCCCCTCCCTCGCGGCGATCTCGGCCTTCCGTTCGGCGATGGCGGCGACGAGGTCGGGATTCTCCGGCCCGAGGTTGCTGCCGCTCGACGCTGCTCCGTCGTATCCGTCGCCCGCCGCCGAGGGGCGGGACTGGAAGTACTCCGGCAGGGCCTCGCCGTCGGCATCCGTGAAGGATTGGCCGATGAGCGCGCTGCCCCGGTCGCCGGGGAGCATCGAGCCGTTCGCCTGCGCGGGGAGGAGGAGCTGGCCGATGCCGGTGACGAGCAGCGTATACCCGACGCCGAGGACGAGGGTGAGGACGAGCATCGCGCGGACGGCGACACCGGCGGTGCGCACCGTGGTGCGGGTGGTGGACGACATGGCGTTCCTTTCGAGCCCGGTCAGAAGCCGGGGAGGAGGCTGACGAGGAGGTCGATGAGCTTGATGCCCACGAACGGGGCGATGACGCCGCCGAGGCCGTAGACCAGCAGGTTCCGCTGCAGGATCTGCGAGGCGCTCGCCGGCCGGTAGGTCACGCCGCGCAGCGCGAGCGGGATGAGGAACACGATCACGATGGCGTTGAAGATGATCGCGCTCGTGACCGCCGAGGCCGGCGAGTGCAGCTGCATGATGTTCAGCGCCGCGAGTCCGGGGAACACGCCCATGAACATCGCCGGGATGATGGCGAAGTACTTCGCGATGTCGTTCGCGAGCGAGAACGTCGTCAGCGCGCCGCGGGTGATGAGCAACTGCTTCCCGATGCGGACGATGTCGATGAGCTTGGTCGGGTCGGAGTCGAGGTCGACCATGTTGCCGGCCTCCTTGGCGGCGGAGGTGCCCGTGTTCATCGCGACGCCGACGTCGGCCTGGGCGAGCGCGGGGGCGTCGTTCGTGCCGTCCCCGGTCATCGCGACGAGGCGCCCGCCCTCCTGCTCGCGGCGGATGAGGTCGAGCTTGTCCTCCGGGGTGGCCTCGGCGAGGTAGTCGTCGACGCCGGCCTCGGCCGCGATGGCCTTCGCGGTGAGGGGGTTGTCTCCGGTGATCATGACCGTGCGGATGCCCATGCTGCGCAGCTCGTCGAACCGCTCCCGCAGGCCGTCCTTGACGATGTCCTTGAGGTGCACGACCCCGAGGATCCGCGCTTCGGCGGACTGGGTCCCTGAGCCTGTCGAAGGGACTGAGCCTGCCGAAGGGCCCTGCACCGCGACGACGAGGGGCGTGCCGCCACCCGAGGCGATGTCGTCGGTGAGGGTCGTGAGCTCGTCATCGGGGGTCTGCCCCAGCCAGGCCGCCACGGCCGAGGCGGCGCCCTTGCGGATCTGCGTGCCGTCGGCGAGGTCGAGACCGCTCATGCGCGTCTGCGCCGTGAACGGGACGACGACGGCGTCCGCCGGGGCCTCGACCCGGATCCCGCGGGCGGCGGCGAGTTCGACGATCGATGCGCCCTCCGGCGTCGGATCGGCGAGGGAGGACAGGGCGGCGGTATGCAGCAGCTCCGCGGCGTCCACTCCGGTGAGCGGCAGCACAGCGTGGGCGCGGCGGTTGCCGTGCGTGATGGTGCCGGTCTTGTCGAGGAGCAGCGTGGTGACGTCGCCCGCGGCCTCCACCGCCCGCCCCGACATCGCCAGGACGTTGCGCTGCACGAGTCGGTCCATGCCCGCGATGCCGATGGCGGAGAGGAGCGCGCCGATCGTGGTCGGGATGAGGCAGACGAGCAGGGCGATGAGGACGGGGATGCTCACCGGCGACGCCGCGTACGACGCGATCGGGTTCAGCGCGAGGACCACCACGACGAACACGATCGACAGGCTCGCGAGGAGGATGTTCAGGGCGATCTCGTTCGGGGTGCGCTGCCGGCTCGCCCCCTCGACGAGCGCGATCATGCGGTCGACGAACGTCTCGCCGGGCTTCGACGTGATGCGCACGACGATCTGATCCGACAGCACCCGCGTGCCGCCGGTGACGGCGCTGCGGTCGCCGCCGGACTCGCGGACCACGGGGGCGCTCTCGCCGGTGATGGCCGACTCGTCCACGGTGGCGATGCCCGCGACGATGTCGCCGTCGCCCGGGATCAGCTCGCCCGCGGTGACGATCACGAGGTCGTCGCGCTGCAGCTCCGCCGACGACACCGTCTCCGTCGGCGCTTCGACAAGCTCAGCGACCCACTCCGCGCCCTGGGTCCCTGAGCTTGTCGAAGGGCCCACCACCCGTCGCGCCATCGTCTGGGTGCGGGTGTTCCGCAGGCTCGCGGCCTGGGCCTTGCCCCGCCCCTCGGCGACCGACTCCGCGACGTTCGCGAAGAACACGGTCAGCCAGAGCCAGATCGCGATGCCCCACGTGAACGCGGCCGGGACGGGGGTGCCGCCGGAGGAGGCGGGTCCGCCGAGGAAGGGCTCCGCGATCGCGAGGACGGTCGTGAACGCGGCGCCGACCCAGACGAGGAGCATCACGGGGTTGCGCACGAGCGTCGCGGGGTTGAGCTTCCGGAGCGCGCCGGGGAGCGCCTGAGCGAGCTGGGCGCCGCCGAACGAGCGTGGGGGACGGGCGGGGGCCGCGGGGGCGTCCTGCTGTTCGGGAGGGGTGGTCAGGAGGGTCATGGTCAGAGTCCTTCGGCGAGCGGTCCCAGTGCGAGCACGGGGAAGTAGGTGAGGGCCGTCACGACGACGGTCACGGTGAGGAGCAGGCCGGCGAACTGCGGCCGGTGGGTGGGGAGCGTGCCGGTCGTGGCCGGCACCCGCTCCTGCGCGGCGAACGATCCCGCGAGGGCCAGCACGAGCACGATCGGGAGGAAGCGCCCGAGCAGCATCGCGACGCCCAGGGCGGTGTTGAACCACGGGGTGTTCGCGGTGAGCCCGGCGAACGCGGAGCCGTTGTTGTTCGCGGCGGAGGTGAACGCGTAGAGCACCTCGCCCATGCCGTGCACGCCCGGGTTGAGGATGCTCGTGGACTCCACGTCCTCGCGGATGCCGGGGATCGCGAAGCTCAGGGCCGTGCCGCCGAGGACGAGCACCGGGACGACAAGGATGTAGAGGCTCGCGAGAGTCATCTCCCGCGGGCCGATGCGCTTCCCGAGCCACTCCGGGGTCCGTCCGACGAGCAGCCCGCCGACGAAGACCGCGACGATCGCGAGCACGAGCATCCCGTAGAGACCGGAGCCGACGCCGCCCGGAGCGACCTCGCCGAGCATCATGTTCAGCATCGGCATCATGCCGCCGAGCGCGGTGTACGAGTCGTGCATCGAGTTCACGGCCCCGGTCGAGGTGAGGGTGCTCGCGCTGCCGAAGAGGGTCGAGCCGAGGATGCCGAAGCGCTGCTCCTTGCCCTCCATCGCAGCCCCGGCGAGTTCGGGCGCGGCGCCACGTCCCGCCAGCTCCAGGGCCGAGAGTGCGGCGAGCGAGGCGAGGAACAGGGTGCCCATGACCGCGACGATCGCGTACCCCTGCCGGTGGTCGCCGACCAGTCGGCCGAACGTGCGGGGGAGGGCGAACGGGATCACCAGGATCAGCAGCACCTCGAGAAGGTTCGTCCACCCGGTCGGATTCTCGAAGGGGTGGGCGGAGTTGGCGTTGAAGAAGCCGCCGCCGTTGGTGCCGAGCAGCTTGATGGCCTCTTGCGACGCGACCGGACCGCCGGGGATCATCTGCGTGCCGCCGGAGACCGTGGCGACCTCGGTGAAGCCGTTCACGTTCTGGATCACGCCGCCCGCGAGCAGGGCCACCGCGCCGATCAGGGCGAGCGGGAGCAGCAGTCGCCCCAGGCCACGGGTGAGGTCGACCCAGAAGTTGCCGATCGTCGCGGAGCCACGGCGCGCGAGACCGCGGATCAGGGCGATGGCGATGGTGAGGCCGACGGCGGCGGAGACGAAGTTCTGCACCGTGAGGCCAGCGAGCTGCACCGTGTAGCCCATGGTCTGCTCGGGCGAGTACGACTGCCAGTTGGTGTTCGCGACGAAGGACGCGGCGGTGTTGAACGCGAGTCCCTCGGGCACGGCGGGCAGGCCGAGCGACGCGGGGAGGAAGGCCTGGAGCCGCTGCAGCCCGTAGACGAGCAGGAGGCCGACGAGCGAGAACAGCAGGACGCTGCGGGCGTAGGCGCGCCAGGTCTGCTCGGAGCGGGGGTCGACGCCGATCACCCGGTAGAGCCCGCGCTCGATGCGCAGGTCGCGTCCGGAGGTGTAGACGTGCGCGATGTAGTCGCCGAGGGGGCGGTAGAGGAGCACGAGCACGACCACGACGGCCGTGATCTGGAGGACGCCGTACAGGACCGTCGCGTCCATCAGAAGCGCTCCGGGGCGACGAGCGCCACGACCAGGTAGACGACCGCGGCGACGGCGAGGACCGCGGCGAGGATCTCGAAGACGATCATGCGCGGTCCACCGCCTTGGCGATGAGGGACACGAGGGCGAACAGCGCCAGGGTCAGCGCGAGGTAGATGATGTCGAGCACGTCCTCGATCCAACTGCGCCGCCCCGCCGCATCCGCCGATCCTCACGTTTCCCCTACGCCCCACCCCCGGATGCATGCGGGTTGCTCACGGACGGCCTTCGAATCGCGCACCTGGTCCCCAACCCGCCACCGATGCAGCCAGGTGCGCGATTCGAAAAGGGGGCGCCGGCCCTATGCTCACGAGGTGGGAATCAGAAGGATGCGTATCGGCGTCGGGACCGGGATCGTCGCCGGGCTCGTGGTGGTCGCGCTCGTGTGCGTGCTCACCGGGTTCCTTCCGCCCACGGACGCCGGTGCGCTCGGGGAACGGATCGCGCCCGTGCTGGGGTTCGTCGTCGCGATCACGATCGTCGCCGAGCTCGCCCGTGATGCGGCGGTGTTCGACGTCGTCTCGCAGCGCCTCGCGCGGTGGGGTCGTGGCCGCGTGGTCGTGCTGTGGGCGCTGGTGGTCGTGCTCGCCGTGGTGAGCACCGTGTTCCTCTCGCTCGACACGACCGCCGTGATCGTCACCCCGGTCGTCGTCGTGCTGGCGCAGAGCATCGGCGTCTCCCCGCTGCCGTTCGCCCTGGCCACGGTCTGGCTCGCCAACACCGCGTCGCTCGCGCTGCCGGTCTCGAACCTCACCAACCTGCTCGCCGCGCCCGCGATGGGGGAAGGCCCCGGGGCGTTCATCGCCCTGAGCTGGGCGCCCACGCTCGTGGGGATCCTGGTGCCCGTCGCGATCCTCACGGTCCTGCATCGGCGCACGGTCTTCGGCACGTATGAGATGCCCGAGCCTCGTCGACCCGCCGATCCGACGCTGTTCTGGAGCGCCACCGGCATCCTCGTCGTGCTGATGCCGCTGCTCGCGCTGACCCCCGACGTGTGGATCCCCGCCACGGTCGCGGCTCTCGCGTTGATCGCGCTGTTCGCCGTCCGCCGCCGCCACGCCCTGCGGCTCTCCCTCTTCCCGTGGCAGGCGCTCGCGCTCGCCGCGTCGTTGTTCGTCCTGGTCGAGACCGCGCACGCGCAGGGATTGCTCGACTTCCTGACCTCGCCCACCGCGAACGGCGACTCTCTCGGCGACCTGTTCCGGCTCGCGGCGCTCGGGGCCGTGAGCGCGAACGCGATCAACAACCTCCCCGCCTACCTCGTGCTCGAACCCGCGGCAGGGGACCCGATCGCCCTGATGGCCCTGCTGATCGGCGTGAACCTCGGTCCGCTCATCACGCCGTGGGCCTCGCTCGCGACACTCCTCTGGCACCATCGCGTGACGGCGCTCGGGGTCGAGATCCGCTGGGGTCGCTTCGCGCTCTGGGGGGCCGTCGCCGCGGTACCCACCGTCGTCCTCGCCACGCTGGCCCTGGCAGCCTCCTGACCCCGTTTCGAATCGCGCGCTTTGCTGCACATCCGGCCGAGATGGAGCACAGTGCGCGATTCGAACGGGGGTCAGACGCGGCGCATCTCGGCGGCCAGGGCGGGGTGGACCGCGTCGAACCGAGCGGCGATGCGCTCGCGCACCTCGGGAGCCTTGTTCTGGCTGAGCTTGGCACGCGCGTCGAACCGGGTGACCCGGAGCCGCAGGCCCACCGTGCCCTTCGCCGCCCGCCGGGTGCCGGGCTCGTCCTCCGCGAGGCTCCGCCCGTGGGGCTGCCCACCCTCGAAGTAGTCGGTGAGCCGGGTGAGCATGGCGTAGTTCTCCTCCGCGGTGAGGATCTCGGGTGTGCCGGAGAGGTGCGCGGTGACATGGTTCCAGGTCGGCACGAGGTCCCCCGGCGCATAGAGGCTCGAGGACACGTAGTCGTGCGGCCCCTGGATGATCACCAGGATCTCGTGTCGACCGAGTTCGTGGAGCTCGTCGTCCGGACGCCCGAAGTGGCTCACCAGCACGATGTCGTCCTCGTCCTCCTCGAGCAGCACCGGGTAGTGCGAGGCGACGAGGCCGGCGGAGGCCGGTGAGACGAACGTCGCCCACGGGTGGGCGCGGATGAGGCGCTTCACCTCGTCGGGGTCGGTCATGAGGTAGCGGGGGGTGTGACGCATGGCGCCTCCTGTCGGGTGGGGGTGGGGGTGGGAGAAGAGCTGCGGGTGCGGACGGCGAGTCCGGCGCACACGACGACGGCGAGCCCGCCGAGCACCGTGGCCACACCGACGTCCTCATGGAAGAGGAAGGCGGCCCAGGTGATGCCCATGACGGGCTGGACGAGCTGGATCTGACTCACCTGTGCCATCGGGCCGATGGCGAGGCCGCGGTACCAGGCGAAGAATCCGAGGAACATGCTGACCGCGGCCAGGTAGGCGAATGCGAGCCACGCGGTCGGGCTGGCGATGGGCGGGGCGGCGACCCCGGCGGCCACGGTCACCGCGAGCATGACGGGAGCAGCGAGCACCAGGGCCCAGGAGATCGTCTGCCAGGCGCCGAGCTCGCGCGCGAGCAGGCCGCCCTCCGCGTAACCGACGGCCGCCGCGATCACGGCGCCGAACAGCTGGAGGTCGGCGGGGCGGAGGGCGCCGGGCGTGCCGTTCTGCACCGTCGCGAAGACGAGGGCCGCCGCGGACCCGAGAAGTGCGAACACCCAGAACGAGGCGGACGGGCGCTCGCGGGTGCGCAGCACGACGGCCACGGCGGTCGCGGCGGGGAGGAGGCCGATCACGACCGCCCCGTGACTCGCCGGCGTCGTGGTCATCGCGAACGACGTCAGCAACGGGAAGCCCGCGACCACACCGAGCGCGACGACCGCCAGGCGGGCCCACTGGACCGGGCTCGGCGCCTGCTGCCGCGTGACGAGGAGGACGACCGCGGCGAGCACGGCGGCGACGACCGCGCGCGCGGAGCCGATGAACAGCGGCGAGAGTCCGCCGCCGAGCGCGATCCGCGTGAACGGGAGCGTGAACGAGAAGGCGACGACGCCCAGCAGCCCCCAACCGGCACCGGCGGCGCGGGATAGCAGTGTTCCGTTCGGACGGATAACGCTACTGTGTTCTTTCATGAGTCAGGATAGCACCGCGCGGATCGTGGCCGGCCTGCGGGCGTGGATCGCTACGGCCGCCCCCGGCGCCCGCCTCCCCTCCAACCGCGCGCTGACGGCCGAGTACGCCGCGAGCCCCGTGACCGTGCAGAAGGCCGTGCAGCAGCTCGTCCGCCTCGGGCTCGTGGACGCGCGACCCGGCGTCGGCACGTTCGTCCGCCCCGCGCGCACCGTCCTGCCGGCGGACTACGGCTGGCAGTCCGGAGCGCTGGGGGCCGCCGCCGTGCGCCTCGACGGTCTCTCCTCGGCGCAGCGCCCGACCTCGCCGGACGCGATCGGGCTGCACTCCGGGTATCCGGCTCCGGACCTCCTCCCCGAGCGGCTCGTCCGGCAGGCCCTCGTCCGCGCCTCCCGGACCGCGTCCGCCCTCACCCGCTCGCCCGCGGCCGGCGAGCCCGGGCTGCAGGAGTGGTTCGCAGCGGAGCTGGCCGCCGCGGCCCCGGCGGGGGTCACGGTGCCGACCGCCCGCGACGCCGTCGTCATCTCCGGGAGCCAGAGCGGACTGAGCTCGATCTTCCGGGCGGTCGTCGGCGTCGGCCGGCCGCTGCTCATCGAGTCGCCGACCTACTGGGGCGCCCTGCTCGCGGCGGAGCAGGCGGGGGTCGTGCTCGTTCCCGTCCCCTCCGGGCCGCAGGGTCCGGATCCGGACGCCGTCGACAGGGCGCTCGCCGAGACCGGAGCCCGGGCGTTCTACGCGCAGCCCACGTTCGCGAACCCCACCGGCGCGCAGTGGCCGGCGGCGACCGGGGAGGCCGTGCTCGACGCGGTCCGTCGCCACGGCGCCTTCCTCATCGAGGACGACTGGGCGCACGACCTCGGCATCGACGCCGACCCGCGCCCCGTGGCCGCCTCCGACCACGACGGCCACGTGGTGTACCTGCGCTCGCTGACGAAGAGCGTGTCGCCGTCCCTGCGGGTGGCGGCGGTGATCGCGCGCGGTCCCGCCCGGGATCGCATCCTCGCCGATCGTGCGGCGGAGTCGATGTACGTCAGCGGCCTCCTGCAGGCCGCCGCTCTCGACGTGGTGACGCAGCCCGCCTGGCGCACACACCTCCGCGGCTTCCGGGAGCAGCTGCGCTCGCGGCGCGACCTCCTCCTGTCGTGCCTGGCCGCGCAGGCGCCGACCGCGCTGGTGGAGGCCGTGCCGGTCGGCGGGCTGAACCTCTGGCTGCGGCTGCCCGACGGCACCGACGCCGCAGCCGTCGTCCGGGAGTGCGCGGCCCGCGGCCTCGTCATCGCACCAGGAAGCGAGTGGTTCCCCGCGGAGCCCTCCGGTTCCTACGTGCGGCTCAACTACGCGAGCGCCGACCCGTCCCGCTTCCCCGAGGCCGCGACGATCCTCGGCGCGGTCCTCGCCGGCTCCTGACCGCCGCCGTCAGGACTCGGACGGCGGCCCGGCGGGGCGGTGCGCCCGGCGCCCCGACACCACGACCGGCCGCCCCGCCCGCTCCTGACCGGGCAGCGGACGCGAGCGCCGGCCGTAGATGAGCTCGGACGAGTCGAGCAGCCACGGCACCAGGGTGATCGACACCCCGTGCACGAGCATGAGCTGGTTCGCGAGGCGGCGGGCGCGCCGGTTGTGCAGGAAGTTCTCCCACCAGTGCCCCACGATGTACTGCGGCAGGTAGACCGTGACGACGGAGGAGCCGTGCTTCTCGCGGTACTGCCGGATGAACTGGGTCACGGGCTGTGCGAACGAGCGGTACGGCGACTCGACGATCACGAGCGGCACCGGCACGAGGTGGTCGGTCCACTCCTGCTGCAGGCGCGCGGCGTCGTCCTGCGACACGGCCACGTGCACGGCGAGGGTCTTGTCGTGCTTGGCGGCGATCGCGTAGTCGATGGCCTTCATCACCGGCTTCTGCAGATGGTTCACGAGGACGATCGCGACGTCGCCGGAGGCGCCGAAGCGGGTGGTGTCGTCGATGGCGATCTCGTGCTCGACGTCCCGGTAATACCGCTTGACGCCGATCATGAGGAACGCGAGCACCGGGATGGCGAAGAACACGAGGTAGGCGCCGTGCGTGAACTTCGTGATCGTCACGATGACCAGTACGAGCACCGTGAGCGTCGCCCCGGCGGAGTTGATGAGCAGCCCCACGCGTGCGGAACGCCGGTCCGCGGCACCGTCTCCGTTCGGTGGGACGGGTGCCCGGAGCAGCCGTCGCCAGTGCCGCACCATGCCGATCTGGCCCAGGGAGAACGACACGAACACGCCGATGATGTAGAGCTGGATCAGCGTCGTCAACCGGGCCTGGAACACCACGAGCACGGCGATCGCGGCGATCCCGAGGAGGATCATGCCGTTGGAGAACACGAGCCGGTCGCCGCGGGTGTTCAGCGACTTCGGGGCGTAGCCGTCGCGGGCGAGCACGGCGCCGAGCAGGGGGAAGCCGTTGAAGGCGGTGTTCGCCGCGAGGAGCAGCACGCAGGCCGTGGCCGCCTGCACGATGAAGAACGGGATGCTGCCGCCGCCGAACGTGGCCGCGGCGATCTGCGCCATGAGGCTCGGCTGCGGGGTCGTGCAGTCGAAGCCGATGAGGTCGCAGGGGTTCTCGGCGTAGTGCACGCCGGCGATGAGGGCGAGGGCGGTGAGTCCGGAGAACAGGCAGATCGCGATGGTCCCCATGAGCACGAGGGTCGACTGGGCGTTGCGCACCTTCGGGGCCCGGAACGCGGGGACGCCGTTCGACACGGCCTCGACCCCGGTCAGCGCGGAGCAGCCGCTGGAGAACGCCCGGAGGATGAGCAGCAGCACGGCCGCCTGGCTGAGGCTCTCGGCCTGCACGGCGAACTCCGCGCTGGACGCGATCGGGGCGTCGCCGAGTGCCGTCCGGACGAGCCCCGTGACGATCATGATGCCGACCGAGCCGATGAACACGTACGTGGGGATCGCGAACACAAGTGACGCCTCGCGCACGCCGCGGAGGTTCACGATGATGATGAGCACGACGAAGCCGACCGCGAGCTCCACGCGGAGCGGGTCGAGCGCCGGCACCGCCGAGATGATGTTGTCCACCCCCGACGCGACCGACACGGCCACCGTGAGCACGTAGTCGACGAGGAGGGCCGCGGCCACGATCACCCCGGGGACCTCGCCGAGGTTCTTCGACGCCACCTCGTAGTCGCCGCCTCCGGAGGGGTACGCCTTGATGAGCTGCCGGTAGCTGAGCACCACCACGAGCAGCAGCACGACGACGGCCGCGGCGACGAGCGGGGTGAACGACAGGAACGTGAGGCCGCCGATGAGCAGGATCATCACGAGCTCCTGCGGGGCGTAGGCCACCGAGCTCAGCGCGTCCGAGGCGAAGATCGGCAGCGCCATGCGCTTGGGGAGGAGCTGCTCGTCGACCTGGGCGCTCGTCAGCGGGTCGCCGAGCAGGATGCGCTTGGCGCGCGGCGGCGCGTCCGGGGTCGGCCTCGTTTGTTCTGACACGTCCGGCGACACTACGCCGACCGGAGGCGCCCTCACGCGATCCTCACGGAATCCCTACGGCCCGGTGGCGCTCCCTCACGGAATCCTCACGGCCTCCCGGTATCCTTGCGTCAGTGGGGGATCAGGTCGTTCTGGGGGTCATCGCCGTGGCGATCGGCCTGGCCGCGGGCGTCGTCCTCTTCGTGCCCTTCGTCGCGATCAGCTACCGCCGCCGCGGACGCCTCTCGCTCGGCCGCACGCTGCTCTGGCTCGCGGCGCTCGTCTACTTCTGGGCCATCTGGACGTACACGCTGCTGCCGCTGCCCGATCCGGACGCCATCCGCTGCGTGGGGGCGATCACCGACCCGATGTCCGTCGTGCGCGATGTGCAGAAGGCGTTCGCGGCGCCGGGCAACCCGCTGCGCCAGCCCGCCCTGCTCCAGCTCGTGTTCAACGTGCTGCTGTTCGTCCCGCTCGGGGCGTTCCTCCGCGTGCTGGGCGGCCGCGGCCTCCCGACCGCGCTCGTCGCCGGCTTCGGGTTCTCGCTGCTCGTGGAGACCACGCAGCTCACCGGTGTCTGGGGTCTGTACCCGTGCGCCTACCGCTTCTTCGACGTCGGCGACCTGATGACGAACACGACCGGAGCCGTGCTCGGCTCGGTGCTCGCTCTCGTGGTGCCCCGGTCGCTGCGCGGCCTGCAGGCGCGGGCGGATGCCGACGAGCCGCGCCCGGTCACCCGGGGTCGCCGCGCGCTGGCGATGCTGTGCGACGGACTCGCGAACGGGTTCGTCGTGCTCGCCGGGGGCGTCGCGGTGCAGCTCTGGCTCGAGTACGTCGTGCAGGACCGCCAGGCCGTGCTCGACGGCACGCTCGCCGGCACGGTGAGCACGGCGGTCGCCTGTGCGCTGTGGCTCGTGGTCATCCTCGTCACCGGCCGCTCGGTGGGAGACCTCGCCGTGCAGCTGCGCTACACCGGGTCGCCACTGCCGGCCGCGCTCGCCCGGCTGCTGCGCTGGGCGGGCGGCATCGGCGGACTCACGGCTCTCGGGATGCTCGGCGGGGTGTTCGACGCGCTCTCCTCGGTGCTGATCCTCGTCGCGGTCGTGCTGCTGTTCACCACCCGTCAGGGGCGCGGCCTCCCCGGTCTTCTCTCCGGCCAGCACCTCGAGGACGCCCGCGTCGCGCTCTCGAATCCACAGGGGTTTCCGATCACGGATCGATAACGTCGTCCCCATGAGCGTGATCCCCGTCGACGAGCACCTGATCTCCGAGGCGAAGGAGCTCCGCGACCAGCTGCAGCGCTTCCTCCGCGAGTACGAGTTCGGGATGCGCGAGGTGGAGACGAAGATCTCGATCCTCCGCGACGAGTTCACCCACGATCACGCGTACAACCCCATCGAGCACGTGAAGAGCCGGCTGAAGTCGCCGGACAGCATCGTCGAGAAGATCGCCAGGAAGGGCATCGACGACCCCGACTTCGACCGTATCCGTGCCGAGATCACCGACATCGCCGGAGTGCGGGTGACGTGCAGCTTCGTCGCGGACGTCTACCGGCTGTTCGATCTGCTGACCGCGCAGGACGACGTGAGCGTCCGCACGGTGAAGGACTACATCGCGAACCCGAAGCCGAACGGGTACAAGAGCCTGCACGCCATCATCGAGGTCCCCGTCTTCCTCTCGACGGGCGCGCTGTCCGTGCCGGTCGAGGTGCAGTTCCGCACCATCGCGATGGACTTCTGGGCGAGCCTGGAGCACAAGATCTACTACAAGTTCTCCAACCAGGTGCCCGCGCACCTCGTCGACAGTCTCAGCGACGCCGCCGACGCCGCCGCCGAACTCGACACCCGCATGGAGCGGCTGCACCGCGAGGCACATGGCGTGCCGCAGCGGCAGCTCGCGCCGCCCCCTCCGCCCGCGCCGGGGATCGTCGAGGTCTGAGCAGCCCGACCCGCGTCAGGCCAGGAACTCGCGGGCGGCGGCGGACATCGCCGTGACCCCGACCTCGATCGTCGGATGGATCTCCGGCGCGAAGAACGGCGAGTGGTTCGTGGGGATGTCCTTCTCCACGGTGCCCGCGGCGACGGCCTCGGCGAACCGGGCGGGGTCGACGCCGCCCCAGAACCAGAACACGAGCGGCACCTCGGCGTCGCGGGCGAACCACGAGACGTCCTCGCTGCCGGTGAACATGCCGGGGTCGACGACGGCCGACTCCCCGAGCGCCCGACGCAGCGCCGCCGAGACCCGCGCCGTGGCCTCCTCGTCGTTGATCGTGGCGGGGAGCGTGTGCTGCGTGTGGATCTCCGGCTCGCGCTCCGCGCCGGAGGCCATCGCCTCGGCGCGCACGATCCGCTCGACGCTCGCCAGCACCTTCTCCCGCACGTCCTCATTCGGGTAGCGGAGGCTGAGCTCGAGCTTCGCCTCGGCCGGGATGATGTTGTTCTTGAGTCCGGCGTGGATCGAGCCGACCGTCACCACGGCCACGCCCTGCGGGTCGATCTCGCGCGAGGCGATCGTCTGCAGGCGCATCACGGTCGCGGCCGCCATCACGACCGGGTCGATCGTGGCGTGCGGGCGGGAGCCGTGGCCGCCGCGGCCGTGCAGGGTGACGGTCAGACCGTCCGACGCGGCCATCTGGGTGCCGCTGCGCACGCCGATGATTCCGGCGGGCAGCGGGGTGACGTGCTGACCGAGCACCACGTCGGGCTTCGGGTAGCGGTCGAGCAGGCCGTCGTCGAGCATCGCCCTGGCGCCGGCGCCGTACTCCTCGGCGGGCTGGATGAGCACGACGAGGGTGCCCGACCACTCCGCGCGCGTGGCCACGAGCTTCTCGACGGCGCCGATCATCGCGGTGACGTGCATGTCGTGGCCGCACGCGTGCATGACGGGAACAGTCGTGCCTGCGGGGTCGACGCCTCTCGCGGTGCTCGCATATGCGAGGCCCGTCTGCTCCTCGACCGGGAGCGCGTCCATATCGGCGCGCACCCACACCACCGGCCGCGGGAACTCCTCATCCTGGGTCCCTGAGCCTGTCGAAGGGTTGCGAAGAACCCCGACCACGCCGGTCACCCCGACGCCTTCTTCGACCTCGAGGCCCAGGTCGCGCAGGTGCTGGGCGGCGATGCCGGCGGTGCGCGTCTCCTGGAACGAGAGCTCGGGGTGCTGATGCAGGTCGATGTAGAGCGCTTCGAGGTCGATCGTCATGGCCCGAGCCTAGCCGGGTGTGCGCCGAGACCCCGGCGTTCCGCCGAGACCCCGGCTTCGCCGCGCCGGGAGGGCGGGGTCTCGACGGGAACGCGGGGTCTCGGCAGGGTCAGTGCACGTAGGTCGGCAGTTCGGGTCCGGGACGCAGCACGGCGTTCACGATCGCCTGGATCGCGAACTCGCTCGTCTCGCCGAGTTCGATCACCTCGGGGTGCAGGAGCCACTGGAGCTGCAGGCCGTCCATCACGGCGAGGATGGCGGCCGACGCGGCGGCGATGGTCGCGGGTTCGGTCACGCCCTCCTGCGCGCAGAGCTCGCCGAACGCCGCCGTCACCTCTCGGCGCAGGGTCGTGTAGCGCTCCTCGAAGTACTCGCGACCGGGGTGGTCGTCGGTCACCGACTCGGAGGACAGGACCGTGTAGGCCTGCACGATGCCCGGCCGCTTCTCGTTGGCGAACGCCGTGCGGACGAGGTGGAGGAACAGCTCCGGTCCGTCGGGGATGTGCTTCTCGGCGAGGTCGGCCACGTCGGCCTGGTCGCGGTAGGCGAGCACCTCGAGGAGGAGCTTCTGCTTCGAGCCGAAGTGATGCAGCACGCCCGCGTGCGTGATGCCGACCTGCTCGGCGACGTCGGCGAGCGTGCCGTTCGTGGAGCCCTTGTTGCCGAAGATCTCCACGGCCGCCTTGAGGATCTGCTCGCGCTTCTCCCGCGTGGCCGGGCGCACCCGGACAGCGTGCACGTCGTCCGTCATGAACCCACCTCCCTCGTCCCGCTCTGCTTGCCAACCAACTTACTCCTCGGTAACCTCTCCACAGCTTACTTTCTCGACAGTAAGCAAAAGCGGCGGTCGGAGGCGATCCGTCGGCCGCCACGCCGCACAAGGACCCGTGCCCAAGGAGAAGCAATGAAGCTCACGAAAACCCTGATCGCCGCCAGCGCGGTCGCCGTCCTGGGCGTCTCGGCGCTCGCCGGATGCTCGGCGGGCGGTGGTTCCGGCGATGACGCCGGTTCCGCCTCCCTCACCATCGCGAAGCCCGACGGTGCGATCACCACCGAGTCGAACAACCCGTTCGTCGGCGACTCCGCCGCGTCGAAGTACGGCTATGCCAAGGTCGTGTTCGAGACCCTCGCGCTGGTGAACCAGACCGGCGACCGCGGTGTCACGCCGTGGCTCGCCGAGAGCCTCGAGTGGAACGACGACTACACGCAGCTCACGGTCGTCCCTCGCGCGGACGTCACCTGGAGCGACGGCGAGCCGTTCACGGCCGAGGACATCGTCTTCTCCTTCGAGACCGCCTCGATCCCCGCCCTCGACACGGCCGGCCTCAAGTTCGAGGGCGCCGAGGTCGACGGCGACACGGTCGTGCTGAGCTTCGGCGACTCCAAGTACGTCAACCAGGCCCGCGTGCTGCACGTGCCCATCGTCCCCAAGCACATCTGGGAGAACTTCGACGACCCGGCCACCGACCCCGTCACGGGTGACGACCTCGTCGGCACCGGCCCCTACGCGATGGCGAACTGGTCGACCGAGTCGGTCACGCTCGACGCGCGCGACGACTACTGGGGCGGCGACCTCGCCGTGCCGGAGCTGCACTACGTCTCGTACGGCGACAACACCGCCCTCACCACGGCCCTCGCGAACGGCGACGCCGACTGGGCGCAGGCGTTCATCCCGCAGATCGAGGAGCAGTTCCTCTCGGCCGACCCCGAGCACAACAAGTTCCTCGCCTCCCCGACCACCGGCTCCGCCACGCTGTTCATGAACCTGCAGCAGAAGCCGTTCGACGACCCCGCCTTCCGTCAGGCGCTCGCCTGGGTGATCGACCGCGACGCCTACGTCGACATCGCACGCGAGGGTGCCAGCGAGGCCGTCTGGTCGGTCACGGGGCTGTCGTCGATCCTCGAGGACGAGATCCAGCCCGAGTTCCAGGGCGTGGACTACAAGGTCGACGCCGAGAAGGCGCGTGACCTGCTGGAGACCGCCGGGTACACCTGGAAGGACGACGCCCTGATCGACCCCGACGGCACGCCCGTCTCGTTCACGCTCTCCGTCCCGTCCGGCTGGAGCGACTGGAACACGGCGCAGGAGCTCATCGCCGAGGACGTGAAGGACAGCATCGGCGCCGAGGTCAAGATCGACATGCCCGACTGGGGCGGCTGGGCCGACCCCCGCGACAACGGCACGTTCTCCGCGATCATCCACTGGCTGGAGGACAGCGGCACGGCGTACGGCCTGTACACGTCGACCATGGACCCGCGCTGGATCTCGCCCGAGGGCAAGGCCGGCTTCAACTTCGGCCGCTTCGACGACCCGGAGGCGACCGCCGCACTGAACACCTACGCCAACGCCTCGTCCGACGAGGAGCGCACCGCCGCGATCGACACGCTGCAGACGATCTTCTCGGAGCAGGTGCCGGCCATCCCGCTGGGCGCCCACCCGCTGCTCGGCGAGTTCAACACGCGCAACTACGTCGGCTGGCCGTCGGAGACCGACACGTACGCGTCCGCCGACCCGACGCAGCCGAACATCGTGCAGATCCTCACGAAGCTGAAGCCCGCCGAGTAGGACTTCGACAGGCTCAGCCACCCACGGCGGGGCTTCGACAGGCTCAGCCACCCATCTGGGTCCCTGAGCCTGTCGAAGGGCCCGCCCCCCACGAAGGACACCCCCATGCCAGATCCCCTGCTCACCGTGCGCGACTTCTCCGTCGTGTACGACGTCGATCCACCCGTCGAGGCGGTGAAGAACGTGACACTCGAACTGCAGCGCGGCGAGATCCTGGGCCTCGCCGGGGAGAGCGGATGCGGCAAGACCACGCTCGCCTACGGGGTGCAGCGCCTGCTGCGTGCTCCGGCCGTCATCACCGGCGGCAGCGTGACCTTCCACGACGCGACCGGCATCGACATCGACATCAACGCGCTGGACGTCGACGCGATGCAGCGATTCCGCTGGGACAAGGTGTCGATGGTGTTCCAGGGCGCGATGAACGCCCTCAACCCCGTGGCCACGATCGGCTCCCAGTTGGAGGACGTGTTCGAGATCCACCGCCCCGACATGAACCGCAGGCAGCGGCGTGCCGAGGCCGAGGAACTGCTCGAGATCGTCAAGGTCGGCCGTCAGCGCGTGCGCTCCTTCCCGCACGAGCTCTCCGGCGGCATGCGCCAGCGCGTCATGATCGCCATGGCCCTGGCGCTGCGTCCCCAGCTGATGGTCATGGACGAGCCGACGACCGCGCTCGACGTGCTGGTGCAGCGGGAGATCCTCAAGCAGATCTCCCAGCTGCGGCACGAGTTCGGCTTCTCGGTGATCTTCATCACCCACGACCTGCCGCTTCTGCTGGAGATCAGCGACCGGATCGCGATCATGCGCGAAGGAGAGATCATCGAGCTCGACACGGCGGAGCGCATCTGGACCCAGCCGGAGCACGAGTACACGAAGACGCTGCTGTCGTCGTTCCCCCGGCTCACCGGGGAGAGAGGGGTGCTGGTGCGATGACCACCCTCGAATTCCGCCATGTCACGAAGGCGTACAACGTCCGAGGCGCCGGGCAGATCAAAGCCCTCGACGACGTGAGCTTCACCCTGACGTCGGGCCAAACGATCGGCCTGGTCGGCCAGTCCGGCAGCGGCAAGTCCACGATCGCGAAGATCCTCACCCAGCTCGAGACCCCGACCAGCGGCGAGGTGCTGCTCGACGGCACGCCGATCCCGCGCCGCGGCAAGGGCCTGCGAAGGTATCGCCAGCAGCTGCGGATGGTGTTCCAGGACCCGTTCGCCTCGCTCAACCCGTACCACTCCATCCGCTACCACCTGGAGCGTCCGCTCCGCCTCGACGACGTGGTGCCGAGGAAGGAGACCGAGAACGAGGTGCGTCGGCTCCTCGACCGGGTGCGCCTCGATGCGGACGCGGTGATCGACCGCCGCCCCCACGAGCTGTCGGGCGGTCAGCGGCAGCGCGTGGCCATCGCGCGCGCCCTGGCCTCGCGTCCCTCGCTCCTCGTCGCCGACGAGCCGGTGTCGATGCTCGACGTCTCGATCCGGCTCGGCGTGCTGAACCTGCTCGCCGACTTGCAGCGCGAAGAGGGACTCGGTGTGCTCTACATCACGCACGACCTGGCGACCGCCCGGCACTTCAGCGACGAGATCATGGTCCTCAACCAGGGGCGCGTGGTCGAGTACGGCACCGCCGACGACGTGATCCTCAACCCGCAGGATCCGTACACCCGCGAGCTGCGCGCGGCCTCTCCTGATCCGGAGAAGCACTTCGCCGCGGCGGCATCGAACGGAGGCGCGCTGTGAGCTCCGCTCTCCCCCAGCTCGACGACAACGACCTCATCGCCCGCGATGCCCTGGAGGTCGGCACCACGGCGACCAGGGCAGAGCGCACCAGGCGGCCGGTGCCGTGGCGCTTCTTCGCCGGTCGCGCGGCGTTCTACCTGTTCACGCTGTGGGCGGCGATCACGATCAACTTCTTCCTGCCCCGCCTCATGAAGGGCGACGCGGTCAGCTCGTACCTCGCGCGCAACCGCACCGTGAGCCCCGAGGCGGCGGAGGCCCTGCGCGTGCTCCTCGGCATCGACACCGACAAGTCCATCTGGCAGCAGTACCTCGAGTACTGGGGGATGCTGCTGCGCGGCGACCTCGGCATCTCGACCCTGCACGGTCTGCGGCCGGTCGCCGAGGTGCTCGCCGCCGCCCTGCCCTGGACGCTCGGACTGGTCGGCATCGCGACCGTCATCTCGTTCGCGATCGGCACGCTGCTCGGAGCCGTCGTCGGGTGGAAGCGCGGCAGCAAGCTCGACGCGATCATCCCGGTGACGACGTTCTTCAACACGATCCCGTACTTCTGGCTGGGACTCATCGCCATCGCGATCTTCTCCTCGACCCTGAAGTGGTTCCCCTCATCGCACGCCTACGACAAGGGGCAGTCGCCGGAATGGAGCCTCGACTTCATCGGCCAGGTGATCATGCACGGCACGCTCCCGGCTCTGACCATCGTGGTCGCCTCGCTCGGCGGGTGGGTGCTCGGCATGCGCAACATGATGCTGACGGTGCTCGACGACGACTACATCACGGTCGCGCAGGCGAAGGGCATGCCCAACAAGCGCGTGCTCTGGGGCTACGCCGCCCGCAACGCGGTGCTGCCGCAGATCCAGAGCTTCGCGCTGTCGATCGGCTTCATCGTCGGCGGCACGATCGTCATGGAGATGGTGTTCAGCTATCCGGGTGTCGGCAAGCTGCTGCTCGACGCGACCAACGCCAAGGACTTCGCCCTCATGCAGGGCGTGTTCCTCGTGATCACGCTGTCGGTGCTCGTGGCCAACATCCTCGCTGATGTCGTCTACGCCTACCTCGACCCGCGCACGCGCCAGATGGAGTCCTGACATGACCGTCCCCACCACCGCAGCGAACACAGCGCCGGACGGATCGGCCGTCGTCTCCGGCATGCCCGAGACCGCCACGCTGCGCACCCCGCCGGCCGGGACGCCGCCCCGCAAGACCTTCTGGTCGCAGCTCGCGCAGGCGTTCGCGATGTTCCGCAACCCCAAGTCGATCGCCGGCCTCCTCATCCTCGGGGCGTTCGTGCTCATCGCGATCTTCGCCCCGTGGATCGCCCCGTACGGACCGACCCAGAAGGACCGCACGGCGCTGCGTCAGCCGCCATCCTGGGAGCACTGGCTGGGCACGACGCACATGGGTGAGGACGTGCTGAGCCAGATCATCTACGGCACCCGCGGGGTGATCGTCGTCGGCTTCCTCGCGGCGTTCATCGCCACGATCATCGCGATCACGATCGGTGTGATCGCCGGCTACGTGCGCGGCTGGAAGAGCGAATCGCTGTCGGCGCTGACCAACGTGTTCCTGGTGATCCCCGGCATCCCGCTGATCATCATCATCGCCTCGCAGTTCGAGAACCCGCCGCTGATCGTGATCGCCGCGGTGCTCGGGATCACCGGGTGGGCGTGGGGCGCCCGGGTGCTGCGCGCGCAGACCATGTCGTTGCGCAACCGCGACTTCATCCAGGCCGCCCGCGCGAACGGCGAGCCGCTGCGCCGCATCATCACGGTCGAGATGCTCCCGAACCTCATGGCGCTCATCGCCTCGAGCTTCGTCGGCACCGTGACGGCAGCCATCCTCGGTCTCACGACCCTGGCCTTCATCGGCGTGATCCCGGTCAGCAACCTCAACTGGGGGACCATCCTGTTCTGGGCGCAGCAGAACGGTGCCTTCCCGCGACTGTGGTGGTGGTACGTGCCGGCCGGGCTCTGCATCGCGATCATCGGCGTCGCGCTTTCGCTCATCAACTTCGGCATCGACGAGTACGTCAATCCGCGACTGCGGTCGGCCGGTGAGCGGGCCAGGGCGATGAAGAAGAAGGGGCTGAACGTGAACGACGCCGTCACGGCCGTCCGCAGCGTGCCCCTGCCGAAGAAGGCTCCCGATCCCGTATCGTCGGCGACCTCGCCGGGCGCTTCCGGCGCCACCGACTCCGCGAACACCGCGACACCGCACACGAACCAGAACACGAAGTGATGACCTCTCAGACTCTGACCACGCAACTCCCGTATCAGGACCCCGCTCTCTCGATCCCCGAACGCGTGGCCGACCTCCTCAGCCGGATGACGGTGGATGAGAAGGTCGGGCAGATGCTCCAGCTCGACGCCCGCGACGACATCGACGACCACGTGCTCCGGCGGCACGCGGGATCGATCCTGCACGCCTCGGATGAGCGTCTGCGGCGGGCTGCCGCCCTGGTCGCGCAGACCCGGCTCGGCATCCCGCTGCTCGTGGGCGAGGACTGCATCCACGGCCACTCGTTCTGGCCCGGAGGCACGATCTACCCCACGCAGCTCGGCATGGCAGCCTCCTGGGATCCGGCACTCGTCGAGCGCGTGGCGCGGGCGACGGCCGAGGAGGTCGCCGTGACCGGCATCCACTGGACGTTCTCGCCGGTGCTGTGCATCGCCCGCGACCTGCGCTGGGGGCGGGTGGGGGAGACGTTCGGGGAGGACCCGTTCCTCATCGGGGAGCTCGCTTCGGCCATGGTGCGCGGCTATCAGGGCGACGGGCTCGACGACCCCACGGCCATCCTCGCGACGGCCAAGCACTTCGCCGGCTACTCGGAGACGCAGGGCGGACGCGACGCGAGCGAGGCGGACATCTCCCCGCGCAAGCTGCGCTCCTGGTTCCTGCCGCCGTTCGAGCGGGTCGCCCGCGAGGGCTGCCGGACGTTCATGCTCGGCTACCAGACGACCGACGGGGTGCCGATCACGCTGAACGAGTGGCTGCTCAGCGACGTGCTCCGCGGCGAGTGGGGTTACACCGGCACCCTCATCACGGACTGGGACAACGTGGGCCGGATGGTGTGGGAGCAGCGGGTGCAGCCCGACCTCACCCATGCCGCGGCCGCCGCGGTGCGCGCCGGGAACGACATGGTGATGACCACGCCCGGGTTCTTCGAGGGGGCGCTGGACGCGGTCGCCCGGGGGCTGCTGCCGGAGGACGCCTTCGACGACGCGGTCTCCCGCATCCTCACGCTGAAGTTCGAACTCGGGCTCTTCGAGGACCCCCGGCTGCCCCGCGACGACGTGTCCGCCGTGGTCGGCAGCGCCGCGCACGCGGAACTCAACCTCGAGATCGCGCGCCGTTCGCTCGTGCTCCTGGAGAACGACGGCGTGCTGCCGCTGGATGCCGCGGCGCCGCTGCGGGTGGCGGTGACCGGGCCGCTCGCGGACGACGCGCAGACGCAGCTCGGCGACTGGGCCGGCGGCTCGGGTCAGGCGGGCTGGCTCGACGGACAGCCCCGCGAGATGATCACGACCGTGCTCGACGGCCTCCGTGCGGTGGACGCGTGGACGGTCACGCATGCACGCGGCGCCGACATCCTCACGCTCGCCGACGACCCCCGCGGCACGCACTTCCCGGACAACCAGCCGCGTCCTCCCGTGGTGCAGCCGTGCCCGCCGGATCCTGCGCTCATCGCGGAGGCGGTGGCCGCTGCCGAGGCCGCCGACGTCGTGGTCGCGGTGGTCGGCGATCGCATCGAGCTCGTGGGCGAAGGGCGGTCCACGGCAACGCTGGAGCTCATCGGCGGCCAGAACGCCCTGCTCGACGCGCTCATCGACACCGGGAAGCCCGTCGTCGTGGTGCTCCTCGCGTCCAAGCCGCTCGTGCTCCCGCCCTCGGTGCAGCGGGCGGCGGCGGTGGTCTGGGCCGCGAATCCGGGTATGCAGGGCGGACGGGCGCTCGCCGACATCGTCACGGGTGCCGTGGAGCCCTCGGGCCGGCTGCCCATCTCGTTCGCGCGGCACGTCGGGCAGCAGCCGACCTACTACAACCAGATCCGTGGTCAGCACGGCGACCGCTACGCCGACCTCACCCAGGCGCCCGCGTGGGCCTTCGGAGAGGGCCGGTCGTACACGACCGTGACGTACGCGGAGCTGGAGCTGGAGCAGACGGAGCTGCGCCTCGGCGCCACCGTGGTGGGGCACGTGACCGTGACGAACACGGGGGACCGGCCCGTCCGCGAGACCGTGCAGGCGTACGTGCGGGACGAGGTGACGAGCGTGAGCTGGACCGACCGCGAGCTCAAGGCCTTCCGGCAGGTCGACCTCGCGCCGGGGGAGAGTGCGCGCGTGCGGATCGAGGTCCCCGTCGCGGACTGCACGATCGTGACCGCCGCCGGCGTCCGGACCGTGGAGCCCGGCGCCTTCACGCTCCTCGTCGGCCCCAGCTCCCGCGAGGAGCACCTCCTCCCCGCCCCCTTCGAGATCTCCCGTTCCTGATTCCCCGAGACCCCGCTTTCCCGCCGAGACCCCATCGTGTCCGCGCGGCGGAGGCGGGGTCTCGGCGAGAGGTCGGGGTCTCGGCCTCGATTTGACCTCAAGTGCGCTTGAGGTTTTACGGTGGAGGGCGTGAGTGGGACAGAGAAGAAGTCGCGATGACGTATGTGATCGCGTTGCCGTGCGTCGACCTCAAGGACAAGGCGTGCATCGACGAATGCCCGGTCGACTGCATCTATGAGGGGGAGCGGTCGCTCTACATCCACCCCGACGAGTGCGTGGACTGCGGAGCGTGCGAGCCGGTGTGCCCCGTCGAGGCGATCTACTACGAGGACGACCTGCCCGACGAGTGGCAGGACTACTACAAGGCCAACGTCGAGTTCTTCGACGAGATCGGCTCGCCCGGCGGCGCCGCCCGCACCGGACTCATCCGTCACGACCACCCGCTCATCGCCGCGCTCCCGCCCCAGGAAGTGCACGAGTGACTCCGCGCATCGCCATCGTCGGCGCGGGACCCGCAGGCATCTACGCCGCCGACCTCCTCCGGGCTCAGGTGCCGGAGGCGGCCATCGACCTGTACGAGAAGCTCCCCGCTCCGTACGGCCTCGTCCGCTACGGCGTCGCCCCCGACCATCCGCGCATCCGCAAGATCATCGACGCGCTGCACGACGTGCTCCTCCAGCCCGGCATCCGGCTGCGCGCCAACGTCGAGGTCGGCGTCGATGTGACGGTCGACGAGCTCCGCCGGGCGTACGACGGCGTCGTCATCGCGACCGGAGCCGACCGTGACGTGGCGTTCGACGTGCCGGGAGCCGACCTCCCCGGATCGTTCGGCGCCGCGGATTTCGTGGCCTGGTACGACGCGCACCCCGACGTCGCGCGGGGCTGGGGCCTGGAGGCGGAGTCCGTGGCCGTGCTCGGGGCGGGCAACGTGGCCCTCGACGTCACGCGCATCCTCGCGAAGCACGCCGCGGCGCTGGAGCCGACCGACACCCCCGACCACATCCTCGACGCGCTCGCCGCGAGCCGGGTCCGCGACGTGCACCTGTTCGCCCGTCGCGGTCCGGCCGATGTGCGTTTCTCCGCTCTGGAGCTGCGCGAGCTCGGGGAGCAGCACGACGTGGAGGTGGTCGTCGATCCCGCCGACCTCGCGCTCGACGACCACGCCGCCCGCATGCTGGAGCAGTTCTCGCAGCGCCGCATCATCGTGCGCACCCTCACGGAATGGGCGCAGCGTCCGTCCACCGAAGCCTCCCGGCGCATCCACCTGCACTTCCGGCATCGACCCGTCCGCGTCCTCGGCACGGACTGTGTGGAGGGCATCGAGTTCGAGCGCACGGCCTCCGATCCGCTCGGCCGCATGATCGGCACCGGCGAGCTCGTGCGGTACGAGGTCGGCGCCGTCTACCGGGCGATCGGCTACCTCTCCTCGCCCGTGCCCGGCGTGCCGTTCGACGCGGCGCGGGGCATCGTTCCGAACGCGGAAGGACGGGTGCTCGATGCCGACGGCACGCCCGTCCCGGGTCTCTATGCGACCGGCTGGATCAAGCGCGGGCCGATCGGGCTCATCGGCTCGACCAAGTCCGACGCCGCGCAGACCGTGCAGCATCTCGTGGAGGACCTCGCCGCGACGCCGTCCGCCCGCATCGACCGCGACCCGCCCCTGGACCTCCCCGGCGTGGTGGACTGGGAGGGTTGGTTGCGCATCGACGAGGCCGAGCGCCGCGCCGGAGCCGTCCGCGGCCGGGAGCGCACGAAGCTCGTCGACCGCGCGGCCATGCGCGCCCACGCGACCCCCACCCCCATCCCTCTCGAGGAGAGCACCCGATGACCCCCGACCCGCACACCACCCCGCACCCCGCCGCTCCGGTGCCCACGCCGGTCGGGGAGGGGCTCAAGGCGGCGTTCCGCACCCACCCCGCCGGTGTCGCCATCATCACGGCGCAGGGGCCGGACGGCCCCGTCGGCCTCACGGCGTCGAGCGTGTCGTCGGTCGCGGTCGACCCGGCGGCGATCGTGTTCTCGGTGACCAGGGCGACCGGGAGCGCCGGGGCCATCCTCGGCGCCGACACCTTCGTCGTGCACCTCATCGACGACGAGCACTCCGCGCTCGCCCAGAGCTTCGCGGTGAGCGGCTCCGAGCGCTTCACGCCCGAGCAGGGCTGGACGACGCTGCCGACCGGCGAGCCGCACCTGGCGGAGGCCCGTGTCGCCCTGCGCTGCCGGGCGATCCAGACCGTGCCCGTCGGTTCGTCGACCGTGGTGATCGCCGAGGTGCTCGAGGTGCTCACCGGCCGCCCGGCCCGCCCGCTCGTCTACATCGACCGCCGATTCCACGCCCTGTCCCACGACACCGCCCTCTGACCCCGTCACGAAAGGAACCCCCATGTCCACTCCGTACACGCTCCCCGAGCTGCCCTACGACTACTCGGCACTGGAACCGCACATCTCCGGCAAGATCATGGAGCTGCACCACTCCAAGCACCACCAGGCCTACGTGACCGGCGCGAACACGGCGCTGGAGCAGCTCGCGGCGGCCCGCGACAGCGGCGACCTCGGAGCGGTCAACAAGCTCGAGAAGGACCTCGCGTTCAACCTCGGCGGCCACATCAACCACTCCGTGTTCTGGCAGAACCTCTCGCCCGAGGGCGGCGGGGCTCCGGAGGGCGAGCTCTCGGCGGCGCTCGCGGATTCGTTCGGGTCGATCGACGGTTTCCGCGCGCACTTCACCGCGACGGCCCTCGGCGTGCAGGGCTCCGGTTGGGCCGTGCTCGCCTGGGACTCGGTGGGCGCTCGTCCCGTGATCTTCCAGCTCTTCGATCAGCAGGGCAACGCGCCGCTCGGCGTCATCCCGCTGCTGCAGCTCGACGTGTGGGAGCACGCCTACTACCTCGACTACCTCAACGTGCGGGCGGACTACGTCAAGGCGTTCTGGAACCTCGTGAACTGGCCCGACGTGCAGCGCCGCTTCGAGACGGCGCGCACCGCGACCGCGGGTCTCCTCGTCCCCTGATCCCCCTTCGCCGACCCGGCCCCTTGCGTGCGCCCCGGCCTGTTGCGATCGTCCGCAACGGGCCGGGGTGGCCGCAAGGGGCCGGGTCGCGTTCAGGCGAGGGTGAGGAAGAGCTTCTCCAGGTCGGGGAGGGGGACGGCGTCGTCCTGCGCGGGGTCCTCCAGGCAGGTCTTCATGGCGGAGGCGATGATCTGGAACCCGGCCTTGTCCAACGCGGAGGTCACGGCGGCCAGCTGCGTGACGACGGCCCGGCAGTCACCTCCGCTCTCGACCGCGGCGATCACGGCGCCGAGCTGTCCCTGGGCGCGCTTGAGGCGGTTGGCGATCTTGCGCTGCGTGTCGGTGTCGACGGTGGTCATGGTCTCTCCCTGAAGGCCGGCTGTGCGCTCCACTATACCCCCGGGGGTATAGTGTCTGGATACCCACCGGGGTATCGAGTGAGGAGAGAACACATGTGTCGAGCAGTCCGTTGCCGTACCTGCGGGAAGACCACCTGGGCGGGGTGCGGCCAGCACGTCGACGCCGTCCGCCGCACCGTGCCGGCGTCGGACTGGTGCGCGGGCCACCCGAAGGACGAGGCCAAGGGCGGTCTCCTGTCCCGGCTGTTCGGCCGATGAGCGTGCCGTTCCGCGTCGTCATCGTCGGTGGCGTCGCCGGCGGCATGTCGGCGGCGACCCGGCTCCGGCGGCTCGATGAGTCCGCGCAGATCGTCGTCTTCGAGCGCGGGCCCGAAGTCTCGTATGCCAACTGCGGCCTGCCCTACTACGTGGGCGGCGTGATCGAGGAGCGCGACGCCCTCCTCCTGCAGACCCCGGAGTCGCTGCACCGCCGCTTCCGGCTCGACGTCCGCGTCCGTCACGACGTCGTCGGCATCGACACCGCGCGCAAGAGGGTCGAGGTCGTCGATCTCGACAGCGGCCGTCGGAGCGCCCACCCGTACGATCGCCTCGTGCTCGCCACCGGTGCCCGGCCCCGCGGCGACGAGCCGACCGGAGCCCTCCCCGCGCGGAGCCTGCGGACCGTGGCCGATGCCGATGCGATCGACGCAGCCCTCCGCCCCGGGCTGCCGGTGGTCGTGGTGGGCGGCGGATACACGGGGCTCGAAGCGGTGGAGAACCTCGTCGCCCGGGGCGCCGCGGTCACCCTGGTGCAACGCGGTGCCCAGCTGCTCGCCCCGCTGGATCCGGAGATGGCCTCCCCGCTCGCGGCCGAGGTCCGGCGCCGCGGGGTCGACGTGCGACTCGGCGTCGAGGTCGTGGCCACGGCCGCGGATTCCGTGACCCTGAGCGACGGTGCCACCCTCCCCGCGGAGTTCCTCGTCGATGCCTCCGGGGTCGTGCCCGAGGTCGGACTCGCCCGCGCCGCCGGGATCCGTCTTGGCGAGACCGGCGGCATCGCGGTCGACGAGGCGTGCCGCACCAGTGCCCCGGACGTCTTCGCGGTCGGCGACGGCGTCGAGAAGACCGACCTCATCGGCGGCGGTGCGGCGCTGGTGACAATGGCCGGTCTCGCCAACCGCCACGGCCGCATGGTGGCCGACGTCATCGCGGGTCGGGAGGAGTCGGCGCGCCCCGCCCTCGGCACCGGCATCGTGCAGGTGTTCGGCCTCGCCGCCGCGAAGACCGGCTGGAGCGAGAAGCAGCTCCGTGCCGCGGGCCGCGCGTTCTTCGCCGTCCACGTGCACCCCGGATCGCACGCCGGCTACTACCCGGGCGCGGAGACCCTGTCGATGAAGCTCCTCGCCGACCCTGTCACCGACCGCATCCTCGGCGCGCAGATCGTCGGCCGTGACGGCGTGGACAAGCGGATCGACGTCATCGCGACGGCGCTGCAGGCGGGCGTCACCGCCTCCGGTCTCGCGCACCTGGAGCTCGCGTATGCTCCGCAGTTCGGCTCCGCGAAGGATGCCGTGAACATCCTGGGCTACGTGGCCGAGAACACCCGCAACGGCACCACGCCGACCCTCCAGTGGCACGAGCTCGACGGCGCTCTGCGGGCGGGATCGACCCTCATCGACGTCCGTACCGCGGCCGAGCATACGAACGGCGCCATCCCCGGCGCCAGGAACATCCCGCTGGACGAGCTGCGCGACCGCCTCGACGAGCTGCCGGAGGGGCCTCTGGTGGTGCACTGCCAGGTCGGCCTGCGCGGTCACATCGCCACCCGGCTGCTGCGGCAGCACGGGCGCGCGGTGCGCAATCTCGACGGCGGCTACCGGACCTGGCAGGACGCGACCGCGGCCTGACCCGCGGTCGGCTCAGACGAGTCGCGCGGTCGTGCCTCGGACGTTGAGCTCGTACGGAAGGGCGGCGGGCGGCCGCACGGCATCGGGGTCGGTGAGTTTCGCGAGGACCGCGTCGGCCGCCCGCTCGCCCTGCCCGAGCGGGAACTGGTCGACCGTGGTGAGGCGGAAGAACTCGCCGAGCTCATGGCCGTCGATGCCCACGATGGACAGGTCGCCCGGCACCGCGAAGCCGAGGTCGCGGGCGGCGAGGAGCGCCCCGATCGCCATCTCGTCCGAGGCGGCGAACACCGCGGTGGGGCGAGGCCCCGGGCGCCCGAGGAGCTGCTTCGCGGCGCGGTAGCCGCCCTCGACCGTGAAGTCGGCCGGCTCCAGGAACGCGGGGTTCAGGGGGACGCCGGCCTTCGCCAGCGCCCTCTCGAAGCCGAGCCGGCGGTTCGTGGGGATGTGGAAGTCGATGTCGAATTCGGGGTTCGCGCCGATGTGCGCGATCTCCGTGTGCCCGAGCCCGAGCAGGTGTTCCGTCGCGAGCTGGGCCACGGCGACGTCGTCGACCGTGAGGGTGTCGAGCTTCGGGTTCGGGCCCCCGATCGCGATCACGGGGAGCCCGAGGTCGAGGAGCTGCTGGGTCTCGTCCTCGTCCAGCTCGATGGACACGGCGATCACGGCGTCCACGCGCTGGCGGCGCAGGAACGTGTCGAAGACGTGGCGGCGCACGTCCTTGTCGGCGGTGATGTTGTAGAGCGTGATGTCGTAGCCGGCGCGCATGAGCGCGGCGGACACCCCCGACAGCACGGTGCTGAAGAACCAGCGGTCGAGGAACGGCACGACGACCCCGATGTTGCGCGTGCGCCCCGACGCCAGGCTCGAGGCGCGGGAGGAGACGACGTACCCGAGGGAGGCGGCAGCCGCCTGCACGCGCTCGCGCGCCGACTCGGACACGTGCCCGCGGCCGCTCAGCGCGCGGGAGACCGTCGCGGTGGAGACGCCGGCGAGCCGGGCGACCTCGTCGATGCTCGCCATCGTCTGTCCTTCGGATCGGAGACGCCCGTGACACGCCCCGGGAGGAGCGCGCCACGGGCGCAGCGGTGTCAGGCCTTGGTGTACCAGACGGCGGTGTCGACGGGGACCTCGGGGCCGTCGAACGGCTGGCTGCGGAGCAGGACGACCGCGCCCTCCGGGAGGTCGAGCGGAGCCGTGCCGAGGTTCGCCAGCACGTGCACCTCGCCGCGACGGAAGGCGACGGCATCGGGACCGGCGTCCTCCCACACCAGCGACCCGGTGCCGAATCCGAACTCGCGACGGCCGGCGAGAAGGCGCTTGTACAGGGCCAGGGTCGACGCCGGGTCGACCTCCTCGACGTCCCGGGCGTAGGCCGCCCAGTCCGCGGGCTGCGGGAGCCACGAGAGGCCGGTGTCGTTGAAGCCGAAGGCGGGAGCCTCCGCCTCCCACGGCAGCGGCACGCGGCAGCCGTCGCGGCCGTAGCGCTCGCCGTTCGTGCGGAACCAGGTCGGATCCTGGCGGTACTCGTCCGGGATCTCCATGGCCTCGGGCAGGCCGAGCTCCTCGCCCTGGTACAGGTAGGCCGAGCCGGGGAGCGCGAGCATCAGCGTGGTGGCCGCGCGGGCGCGGGCGAGGCCGATGGCGGTGTCGGGCTTGTCCGGGGTGTTCGGGCCGATGCCCTCGCCCTGCGGGTTGTCGATCGTGAGGGCGAGGCGCGTGGCGTGCCGGACGACGTCGTGGTTGGACAGCACCCAGGTGCTCGGGGCGCCGACCGCGCCGAACGCGTCCAGCGACTCGCGGATCACGTCGCCGAGTGCCTTCGCGTCCCACGCCGTCATCAGGTACGGGAAGTTGAAGGTCTGGTGCATCTCATCCGGACGCACCCAGAGGGCGGTCTCCTTCAGCGTCGGCATCCAGGCCTCGCCGCACAGGGCGCGGTCGCCGTCGTACTCGGCGAGCACCTTGTGCCAGTCGCGGTAGATCTCGTGCACGCCGTCCTGGCCCCAGTAGGGCACGTTCGACTCGCCGCCGCCCATGGAGTCGGCGTCGGTCGGCGGCGTGTAGTCGGGCAGCCCCTCGGTCTTGATCATGCCGTGGGCCACGTCGACCCGGAAGCCGTCGACGCCGCGGTCGAGCCAGAAGCGCAGGATCGAGCGGAACTCCTCCTGCACCTCCTCGTTGTTCCAGTCGAAGTCCGGCTGCGTGGCGTCGAAGATGTGCAGATACCACTGGCCGGGGGTGCCGTCGGCCTCCGTGACGCGCTGCCACATGCCGCCGCCGAACACCGACTCCCAGTTGTTCGGAGGCAGCTCGCCGTTCTCGCCGCGGCCGTCGCGGAAGATGTAGCGCGCGCGCTCCGGGCTGCCCGGCGCCGCCTTGAGCGCCTCCTGGAACCAGGGGTGCTGGTCGGAGGAGTGGTTGGGGACGAGGTCGACGATCACCCGGATGCCGCGGGCGTGCGCGGATTCCAGCATCGCGTCGAAGTCGGCCAGCGTGCCGAACAGCGGGTCGACGTCGCGGTAGTCGGCCACGTCGTAGCCGGCGTCGCGCTGCGGGCTCGTCATGAAAGGGCTGAGCCAGATCGCGTCGACGCCGAGCTCCTGCAGGGCGTCGAGGCGGCTCGTGATGCCCGGCAGGTCGCCGATGCCGTCGCCCGACGCGTCCGCGAAGGAGCGGGGGTAGATCTGGTAGATGACGGCGCTGCGCCACCACTCGGAACCGGGGGCTGCGATCTGTTCGAGCTGTGCCATGCGATCAGGCTACTGCAAACGCTTACAGTCCCGCCACCACAGGTATCGAAACGGTTCGGAGCTCTTTCTTCCCCTCTCCTCCGACCCACCCCTTTCCGTTCGACCCACCCCCTTGCGGACGGCCGGAAGGGGCCGGGAGGAACGGAAGGGGGTGGGTCGACGGGGGATGAGGGGATGAGGGGATGAGGGTCAGGGCGTCGGCATGCCGCCGTTGACGTTCAGGGTCTCGCCGAGCACGTAGCTCGACTCCGGGGAGGCGAGGAAGACGTAGGCGGGAGCGAGCTCGGCGGGCTGACCCATCCGGCCGAGCGGAGTGTCCTGGCCGAACTGCGCGATCTTCTCCTGCGGCTGCCCGTCGCTCGGCTGCAGCGGGGTCCAGATCGGTCCCGGAGCCACGGCGTTCACGCGGATGCCCTTCGGCGCGAGTTGCTGGGCGAGGCCCTTCGTAAAGGCGTTGATCGTCGACTTCGTCGAGGCGTAGTCGACGAGGATGTCCGACGGCGAGTAGGCCTGGATCGAGGTCGTGTTGATGATCGTCGACCCCGCGGGGAGGTGCGGGAGGGCGGCCTTGGTGATCCAGAACATCGCGTACACATTGGTCTTGAACGTGTCGTCGAACTGCTCGTCCGTCACATCGGTGAGGGACTCCTGGAAGACCTGCTTGCCGCCGTTGTTGACGAGGATGTCGAGCCCGCCGAGCGCCGCGACGGCCTCGGCCACCAGGGTGCGGCAGTACTCCGGGTCGCGCAGGTCGCCGGGGATCGTGGCGACGGTCGCTCCCGCCTCGCGGAGGATGCCGGCGATGCGGCTCGCGTCCTCCTCCTCTTCCGGGAGGTAGGAGATCGCGACGTCGGCGCCCTCGCGGGCGAATGCGATCGCGGTGGCCGCGCCGATGCCCGAGTCGCCGCCGGTGATGAGTGCCTTGCGCCCGGTCAGCCGTCCGGTGCCGCGGTACGACTCCTCGCCGAGGTCGGCCTTCGGAGTGAGGTCGGCGTCGAGACCGGGCTCGCGCATGTGCTGCTTCTGCGGCTGGATGTCGGCGTAGAGCTCGACCGGGTTCGTGAAGGTGTACTGGTCGCGGGACATGGGGTGTCCTTTCCGGGAGGTCGGGGACGGGAGGACCATCGTGCGCGCCGTGCTCCGGGTGCGGCAAACGCCTTGCACGCATCCGGTCGCTTTGGTACACGCGCATGTGGCCGAAAGACACTTCCCCCGGTGCCTCCTGTCATGACAGGGTTGCGAGCATCCCCCGTGTCGCTCGCGGCATGTCCCCCGGGGGTCCTGCCGTCGAGAGGTCGTGATGTCCGCTTCCGCCCGCCGATCCGCGCCCTGGGCGGTCGTCGCCGCGCTCGTCGTCGGTGCCGTGCTCGTCGGCGCCGCCCCCGCCGTGTCCGACGCGTTCGGTGCCCGCGCGCAGCCCCCGGCGGACCCGGTGAACGACCCCGCGGCTTCGGTCGCGCTCGCGTACGAGTTCCTCGACGCGCGGGTCGACGAGTTCTGCGACGGCGAGGGCCGCTGCCTGCCCCGCAGCTACGAGGGCGGGTTCTTCACCACGCCGTCGTGGGACTTCACCCCCTCCTTCGTGTACGACGACGCCCTCGTCGTGATCGCCTACACGGCCCGCGGCCTGCCGGACGACCTGCGCCGCGCGCGGGCTGTCGCGGACACCCTCCTCTTCGTGCAGGAGAACGATCCCGTCGGCGACGGCCGCGTCCGCACCTCGTACGAGCCGCACGGCATCCGTCAGGGCCGGATGGAGATCACCGGGCCCGGCACCTTCACCGGCAACCAGGCCTGGGTGGGCATGGCGCTCGCCCGCCTCTTCCATGCCACCGGCGAGGCACGGTACCTCGACGGCGCGGTGCGCATCGCGGAGTGGATCCAGGACAACACCGCCGACATGACGCGGGCACCCTACGGCTACACCGGCGGGCAGACCGATGCCGGGGTGCCGCTGGAGTGGAAGTCCACCGAGCACAACAGCGACATCGCCGGCTTCTTCACGCAGCTCGGCCAGCTCACGGGCGACGGGGTCTGGGCGGAGCGGGCGGCGGTGGCTGCCGGATTCGTCGCGGCGATGCAGAGCGCCGACGGGCACGTGGACACCGGGACGCTGCTCGACGGCAGCACGATCAACACCCGTCCCATCCCGCTCGACGCGCAGACCTGGAGCCTGCTGGGCACCGGGGACGCCCGATACGGCTCGGCCGTGGACTGGACGCTCGCGCACCTCATCGCCCAGGACGGCCCGTACCGGGGCCCGTCGATCAGCGACGTGGACGTGTCGAAGGTCTGGTTCGAGGGCAGCGGGCACCTCGCGCTCGCGCTGCAGGAGCGCGGGGCCGCCGGCGACCAGGATCGCGCGGAGGAGCTGCTGGCCGACATCCGGCTGGTGCAGCGCGACGCGGCGAACGGCGACGGCAAGGGCATCGTGGCGACCTCGACCGACGGACTCGACTCCGGCTTCGGCGACCTCTACTACGCGAGCCTGCACACCGGCACGACGGCCTGGTACCTGCTCGCGGCCGTGGGCGACAACCCGTTCCGCCTCCCCTGACCCGCCTGTCGACCCGGCCTTCTGCGGTCGACCCGGCCCCTTCCGCGCGCCCGCAACGGGGTGGGACGCGCGCAGAGGGGTGGGTCGAGGGAGGTGTCAGGCGGCGACGCGGGCGACGGCGGCGATCGCGCTCGTGAAGAAGTCGAGGCCGTCCACGCCGCTGCGCATCGCGACAGCGGTGTCCGGACCGAATCCGGGCTCGGTGGCGTGCTCGGGGTGCGGCATCAGGCCCACGACGTTGCCGGCCTCGTTCGTCAGCCCCGCGATGTCGCGCAGCGAGCCGTTCGGGTTCACGCCGGCGTAGCGGAACGCCACGAGACCCTCGCCCTCGATGCGGTCGAGCGTCTGCTCGTCGGCGATGTAGCCGCCGTCCGCGTTCTTCAGCGGGATGACGATCTCCTGGCCGGTGCGGAAGGCGTTGGTCCAGGCGGTGTCGGCGTTCTCGACCGTGAGCTTCTGGTCGCGGCGCACGAAGTGCTGGTGGTTGTTGCGGATCAGGCCGCCGGGCAGCAGGTGCGCCTCGACGAGCATCTGGAAGCCGTTGCAGATGCCGAGGACGGGCATGCCCTTCGCGGCGGCGTCCTTGACCTCGGCCATGATGGGCGAGAGGGCGGCGATGGCGCCGGCACGGAGGTAGTCGCCGTAGCTGAACCCACCGGGGAGGACGAGCGCGTCGACACGCTCGAGGTCGTGCGAGCCGTGCCACAGGGCGACCGGCTCGGCGCCCGCGATGCGGACGGCGCGCTGTGCGTCGACGTCGTCCAGCGAGCCGGGGAAGGTGACGACGCCGATGCGGACGGTCACTCCGCCACCTCGACGCCCACGACGTCTTCGATCACGGCGTTCGAGAGCACCTCGTCGGCGATACGGCGGGCCTCGGCGAGGACGTCGTCGGTGACCTCGCCCTCGACGGTGAGCTCGAAGCGCTTGCCGATGCGGACGTCGGTGAAGCCCTCGACGCCCAGGCGGGCGAAGGCGCCGGAGACGGCCTTCCCCTGCGGGTCGAGCAGTTCGGGCTTGGGCATGACGTCGACGACGATGGTGGGCATGACGGCTCCAAGAGTCGCGGGCGGACGGGCGGATTCAGTCTACCGCTCGCCGATGCTCCGCTGAGACCCCGGGCTCTCGCCCAGACCCCGCCCCGCGCGAGCCGCTACGCCGGGGCGTCGGCGAGAACCCGGGGTCTCGGGTCAGGAGTGGAAGACAGTGTGGAGGTCGCCGATCGTGTCGCGGCCGCCGAGGCCGTCGATCTCGAAGAGCACCGAGATGCCGGCGACGTGGCTGCCGAGACGCTCCACGAGCTGCCGACCGGCGGCCAGCGTCCCTCCGGTGGCGAGCACGTCGTCGATGAGGAGGACGCGGGATCCGGCGGGCAGGTCGTCGTGCATCTCGATGGTCGCCGTGCCGTACTCGAGGGCGTAGTCGACGGACGCTGCGGGGCGGGGGAGCTTGCCGGCCTTGCGGATCGGGATCAGCCCGACTCCCGCGGCGATGGCGGCGGCACCCGCGAGGATGAAGCCCCGCGCCTCGATGCCGGCCACCACGTCGAACTGTCCCGCGAAGGGCTCGATGATCGCCTCGGTCGTCACGCGGAGGGCCTCGGCGTCGGCGAGGAGCGGCGTGATGTCGCGGAAGATGATGCCGGGCTCCGGGTAGTCCGGGATGCTGCGGATCAGGGATTCGGCGCGGGCGAGGGCAGGGGAGAGGGTGGCTTCGGGCACCGGACAAGGGTACGCCGGTTGCGCGGGAGGGACCTGCAGGCGGCGCTCTTGACATCGTGGGAGCGCTCCCATAGAGTTCACGACAACCTTGTGGGAGCGCTCCCACAAGCCCCCACGCACCACCACCCGCACAAACCCACAAAGGAGTGAACCGTGAACTCACGTGCCCGCACCCGGATCCTGGCGACAGCCGCCGTGGCATCCGTCTCCGCTCTCGCCCTGGCCGGCTGCTCCGGCAGCACCGGCGACGGCGACTCCGGCGCCAGCGCCGACGAGAAGGTCACACTGACCGTCACCACCTTCGGCACCTTCGGCTACGACGACCTCTACAAGGAGTACGAGAAGGCGCACCCGAACGTGACGATCGAGGCGACCAACATCGACACCGGTGGCAACGCCCGCACCGACGCCTTCACCAAGATCGCCGCCGGCTCCGGCCTCAGCGACATCGTCGCGATCGAGGAGGGCTGGCTCGGCGCCATCATGGACGTCTCGGACACCTTCGTCGACCTGCGCGACTACGGCATCGAGGACCGCAAGGACGACTGGGTCGACTGGAAGTACGGCCAGGCGACCGACGCCGAGGGCCGCGTCATCGGCTACGGCACCGACATCGGCCCGAGCGGCATCTGCTACAACGGCGCCGCGTTCGAGGCCGCCGGCCTGCCCAGCGACCGCGAGTCGGTCGCCGAGCTGCTCAACGGCGACTGGGAGAACTACTTCCAGGTCGGCGCCGACTACACGGCCAAGACCGGCAAGGCCTGGTACGACCACTCCGGCTTCGTCTGGAACGCCATGGTGAACCAGCTCGACGAGGGCTACTACACCGCCGACGGCGAGCTGAACGTCGAGGGCAACGACGAGCTCCAGGAGCGCTTCGAGCTCCTCGGCGCCGCGACCGAGGGCGGCCAGTCCGCGGCACAGACCGCATGGGACTGGAACGGCGGCAAGTCGTTCGTCGACGGCACCTTCGCCACCTTCGTCTGCCCGGGCTGGATGCTCGGCGTCGTGCAGGGACAGGTGGAGGCCGGCGGCGGCGACGCGTCGACCGGCTGGGACTTCGCCGACGTCTTCCCCGGCGGCGCGGCCAACTGGGGCGGCGCGTTCCTCTCGATCCCGGAGTCGTCGGAGCACAAGGAGGCCGCGGCCGAGCTCGCCGACTGGCTGACGCAGCCCGAGCAGCAGGTGAAGCAGTCCGCCGCCGCGGGCAACTTCCCCTCGACCATCAAGGCGCAGGAGTCCCTCGCCGAGGAGGCCACGCCCAACGAGTTCTTCAACGACGCGCCGACCGGTGCCATCCTCGCCGAACGTGCCAAGGGCGTCGTCGCGCAGTTCAAGGGCGCCGATGACTCGGTGATCCAGGAGAACGTCTTCGGCCCGGCGCTCAGCGCGCTCGACCGCGGCGAGACCGACACGCAGGGCGCCTGGGACCAGGCGATCGGCCTCCTGAACGACCTCGTCGGCTGATCATCTCGCTTCGACAGGCTCAGCGACCCACGGTGGTTGCTCAGCGACCCGACGGATGGGTGGCTGAGCCTGTCGAAGCCCGGCTAAGGACACGCCCATGACCCTCACCGCCCCGCCGGCGGAGCCGCAGGCCGCCGCCCCCGCAGCGACCGACGCGCCGCCGCGACGCTCCTGGCGCACCCGCGTCTCCCGTTTCGACCACCGCGCCTCGCCGTACTTCTACATCTCCCCGTTCTTCCTCCTCTTCGGGCTCATCGGCCTCTTCCCGCTGCTGTACACGGTGTGGGTCGCGGTGCACGAGTGGGACCTGCTGAAGGGCGAGGGGCCGTTCGTCGGCTTCGGCAACTTCGCGGCGATCCTCGGCGACGGCATGTTCTGGAACTCCATCCGGAACACGCTGAGCATCTTCCTGCTCTCCGCCATCCCGCAGCTCGCCGTCGCTCTGGTGATCGCCTACCTGCTGGACCGCGGACTGCGGACGCCGACGTTCTGGCGGATGAGCGTCCTCATCCCGTTCGTGGTCACCCCGGTCGCCGTGGCGATCATCTTCTCCAGCATCTTCAACGAGGCGGACGGTCTGGCCAACAACCTCCTCAACCTCGTCGGCATCGCCGATCAGCAGTGGAAGCACGACACGGTCCTGTCGCACATCGCGATCGCCGTGATGGTGAACTTCCGCTGGACCGGCTACAACGCCCTCATCCTCCTCGCCGCGATGCAGGCCGTGCCGCGCGACCTCTACGAATCGGCCGCACTCGACGGTGCCGGGGCGGTGCGGCGGTTCTTCGCCATCACGATCCCCACCATCCGTCCCACGCTGATCTTCGTCATCATCACGGCGACCATCGGCGGCCTGCAGATCTTCGCCGAGCCGCGGCTGTTCGACGTCTCCACCGCGGGCGGCATCGGCGGCAGCGACCGGCAGTTCCAGACCACCGTGCTGTTCCTCTGGGAGCTGGCGTTCTTCCGCCGCAACCTCGGTGAGGCCTCGGCCGTCGCGATCCTGCTCTTCCTGCTGATCGTCGCGATCGGCCTCATCAACTTCCTGATCTCCCGGCGCATCGCCACCGGAGACGCCCCGAAGAACCGCGCGGCCCGACGCCGCATCCGCCCGACCGGGAAGGAGGAGGCGCGATGACCGCCACCCAGGCCCTCAGCGTGCCGGAGCGGATCCGCCGCCGGCGCGGCACCGCGAGCGGGAGCGCCGGCCTCGGCAGCCGCCCGGGCTTCCTCACCTACGGGCTCCTCGCGGCCTTCGTCATCGGCGGCGCCTACCCGCTGTGGTGGTCGTTCGTCGTCGCGAGCGGGACGAACGCGACCCGCGGCGAGACCCTGCCCCTCATCCCCGGCGGCAACTTCCTCGCGAACGCGGCGAAGGTGTTCGACGCGATCCCGTTCTGGCTCGCCCTCGGCAACTCCTTCCTCATCTCGACGATCATCACGATCTCCGTCGTCACGTTCTCGACGCTCGCCGGCTACGCGTTCGCGAAGCTCCGCTTCCGCGGGCGGGACGGCCTCATGGTGTTCGTGATCGCGACCATGGCCATCCCCACGCAGCTCGGCATCATCCCGCTGTTCATGCTGATGCGCGAACTCGGCTGGACGGGGACGATCGGTGCGGTGATCGTGCCGACCCTCGTCACGGCGTTCGGGGTGTTCTTCATGCGGCAGTACCTCGTGGACGTGATCCCGGACGAGCTCATCGAGGCCGCCAGGGTCGACGGCGCGAACCAGTTCCGCACCTTCCTCACCGTCGGGGTGCCCGCGGCGCGGCCGGCCATGGCGATCCTCGGACTGTTCACGTTCATGACCGCCTGGACCGACTACCTCTGGCCCCTGATCGTGCTCGCCCCCCAGAACCCGACGCTGCAGACGGCGCTCAGCCAGCTGCAGTCCGGCTATTACATCGACTACTCGATCGTGCTCACCGGCGCGGTGCTCGCGACCCTTCCGCTCCTCGTGCTCTTCGTGATCGCGGGGCGGCAGCTGGTCAGTGGCATCATGGCGGGCGCGGTGAAAGGATGACCCCTATGACGCGTGCCTTTCCCTCGGACTTCCTCTTCGGCGCGGCGACCGCGGCCTACCAGATCGAGGGCGCCGCCTTCGAGGACGGACGGACGGCCTCCATCTGGGACGCCTTCTGCCGGGTGCCGGGGGCCGTGGTCGGCGGCGACGACGGGGATGTGGCGTGCGACCACTACCACCGGTATCCGCAGGACGTGGCGCTGATGAAGGAACTCGGCCTCCAGACGTACCGCTTCTCCACCTCGTGGTCGCGCGTGCGCCCCGACGGCGGCGCGGTCAACCAGGCGGGGGTCGACTTCTACAGCCGCCTCGTCGACGAGCTCCTCGCGGCCGACATCCTGCCCTGGCTCACGCTGTACCACTGGGACATGCCTCAGGCCCTGCAGGAGGTCGGCGGCTGGACGAACCGCGACTCCGTCGAGCGCTTCCTGGAGTACGCGGGCACCATGCACGACGCCCTCGGCGACCGCGTGAACGTGTGGACGACCCTGAACGAGCCGTGGTGCTCGTCCTTCCTCTCCTACACCGGGGGCGAGCACGCGCCAGGGCACACGAGCGTCGCCGAGGGGCTGCTGGCCTCACACCACCTGCTGCTCGCGCACGGTGCGACGGTGCGGGAGCTCCGCGGCCGCGACGCCTCCCTCAACCTCGGCATCACGCTGAACCACACGGTGGCCGACCCCGCCGACCCGCAGAACCCCGCGGATGTCGACGCGGCCCGGCGGCTGGACGGCCAGTTCAACCGGTGGTTCCTCGACCCCATCTACCGCGGCGCCTACCCCGCCGACACCGTGGAGGACATCCGCGCGGTGGACCCCGAGGCCGTGGCGCGCTTCGAGGCGGCGGTGCACGAGGGCGACCTCGACACCATCGCCCAGCGCATCGACACGCAGGGCGTGAACTACTACCACGGCGACCTCGTGTCCGGCACGGGGCCCGACGACGCGGCGGTGTCCAGCGGCCCGGAGACGGCGCACGTGACGCGGAGCCCGTATCCCTCGCACGAGGGCATCCACGCGGTCGAGCGCGGACTGCCGAGGACCGCCCAGGGCTGGGAGGTCCAGCCGGAGGGACTCACGCGACTCCTGCAGCGGCTCTGGACCGAGTACGCCGAGCCCGCGGGTGTGGCCCTCTCGGTGACGGAGAACGGCGCGGCCTACGACGACACCGTCGTGGGGGAGGACGGGGAGACGCGGGTGCCCGACGCCGACCGCACCGCGTTCCTGCGCGCGCACCTCGACGCCGTGCTGGACGCCAGGGACAGCGGCGTGGACGTCCGCGGCTACTTCTACTGGTCCCTGTTCGACAACTTCGAGTGGGCCTGGGGCTACGACAAGCGCTTCGGGATCGTCCGCGTGGACTACGACACCCAGGAGCGGACGGTCAAGGACTCCGGCCGCGAGTACGCCCGGATCATCGCCGCCCGGTCCCTCTGACCCGTTCGAATCGCCCGATTGGTCCCATCTGCGGCCGAAATGGGACCAATCGGGCGACTCGAAGCGAGGATTTTCACGGCCTGGCTCCGGGTGGATGAGAATGGGGCGATGGAAGAGAGCAAGCGATGATGTCGCCCCGCGCGACCATCGAGGAGGTCGCAGCGGCCGCCGGCGTGTCCCGGTCGACCGTGTCGCGCGTCGTCAACGGGTCGACCGCGGTCAGCCCGGAAGCGCTCGCCGCCGTGCGCGCCGCGATCGACGAGCTCAACTACGTTCCGAACCGTGCCGCGCGCTCGCTCGCCTCCCGGCAGACGCACGCGATCGCCCTCATCGTCCCCGAGGACACGACCCGCTTCTTCGGCGACCCGTTCTTCGCGGCGATCGTGGCCGGCATCACCGGCGCGCTCCGCAGCTCCGACTACCTCCTGAACCTGCTGATCGCGAGCGACGACCCCGGCGACAAGATGACGAGCTTCGTGCGCAACGGCGGCGTCGACGGCGCGCTCATCGTGTCGCACCACACGAGTGACGCGTTCGTCGACCGGATCGCCGACGCGGTCCCCGTCGTCTACGGCGGCCGTCCGGTGCGCCGGGCCGAAGGCGACTACGTGGTCGACGTCGACAACGTCGCCGGGGCACGGGCGGCCACGCAGCGCCTCGTCGACATCGGACGCACCCGCATCGCCACGATCTCCGGTCCGCTCACGATGCCGTCGTCGACCGACCGCGTGCAGGGGTTCCGCGCCGCGCTGGCCGCCGCGGGGCTGACCCCCTTCGCGGAGGAGGAGGGCGACTACAGCGAGGCGAGCGGAGCCGATGCCGCCCGCCGTCTGCTCGCGGAAGGGCGGCCGGACGCGATCTTCGTCGCCAGCGACCTCATGGCCCGCGGGGCGCTCATGGCCCTCCGCGCCGCCGGGGTGCGGGTGCCGGAGGACATCGCGCTCGTCGGCTTCGACGACTCCTCGGTGGCCCTCAGCACCGACCCACCCCTGACGACCATGCGCCAGCCCATGTACGCCCAGGGCGAGGCGATGACGCAGGTGCTGCTCTCCCGGCTTGCCGGCGACGACCCGCCTCGGACGACCATCCTGCCGACCGAGCTCGTCGTCCGCGGCTCCGCCTGAGCCGCACCGACCGCGGACACGGGTGAGGCCCGGTCGCGGAACGACCGGGCCTCGGTGGTGCCGGAGCGGGTCCGACGAAGGCGTCAGTTCCCGTAGAGCGAGACGACGCCGCTGCGGTCGACGCTGGTCATCGACAGATCGGCCGAGCTGCCGTTGCACTGCGGGTAGTGCATGATCGACGACGAGTCGTACGGTGTGAGCGGACGCCAGTTGTTGTCCTCGAAGCAGGTGCCCGCCTCCGGGCGGGTGTGCTCGTGGCGGAAGCCGAGGACGTGGCCGAGCTCATGGCCGAGCACGTTGGTCGGGGTCCACGCTCCGGCGCTCCAGATCGAGTCGTCGATGAGGACGTTCTGCTGCCGGGCCGGCGTGCTGGGGAAGAAGGCGCGGGCGATGTACTGCGTCGTGGCCACCGGCTCGACGGAGAAGACGACGGCGTTGTTCCGCGTGGTGCAGTTGGCGTCGGCGCTGCTCACGTAGCGGAAGTCGACCTTCGACGACGCGGACTCCCAGAGTGCGGCGCCGCCCTCCATCGCCCGGACGACGTCGGCGTGACGGCTGCCGAACTTCGTGCTCACGCAGTAGGTGAGGTTGGCGACCTGGGAGGCGGACCACTTGTCGTCGATGTTGTTGACCGTGTTGACGATGAGGCCGTCGGTGCGGGTCTCCGGGCCGATCAGCCGATCGTAGAACGCGCGCAGCTCCTTCTTGTTCGAGATCACCTCATCGCCGTTGACGACGTAGGCACCGTCGACGTCCCGATAGGTCGACGCCGCGAACTCCTGGTATGAGGGCGCGGAATCGTCGGGGGACGCGGCCGTGGCGGGGATGACCGCGCTGAGGCTGAGCGCGGCCGCCGCGGTGGCGGCGAGCGCGAGTTTTCTGGTGAATCGCATGGAAGATCCTCTTCGATCTGAGCGGTGCCGCGCGCCCGGTGAGCGAGCGGACTCCGGCCGGAACGGTGAGCATCGCTGCCACCGAGGGGCCGAAGCCCGCTCACGCTAACCGCGCGATTTCGACGGGGTCAAGGCGCGACACGGCCCGTCGCCCGCTTTCTGCACTCAGGTCAGGAATCGGCCGCATCCGTCGCCGTCGAAGGTGCCGCCGTGGCTCGGCCGGACGTCGGCACCGGCGGTCGACGCCCGGGCCTGGTCGTCGGTCCCTCGTCGTAGGCCGGAGGTCGAGGATGACCACGGACGCGTCTCCGCCACCCCCTCGATCGGCGGAAGACGCGTCCGTGGCCCGCTGCGGCGAACCCCCGCGCCGCGAGTGCTCGCACCCTCCATAGGTTGAACGAGCATTCAGTGATTAATCTATCCCGAGACGGCCCGTGAGGGAATTCCGCCGGAGGACCCGGGAGGTGGACACCGCATGGCGCGATCGGATGCGCAGAACCGTGCGGCGCGGGAGCGCGCACGCGAGAACATCCTCCAGGCGGCGATCGAGGTCTTCAGCGAACGCGGCGTCGCCGGGGCGGGCATCGCCGAGATCACGCGTCGCGCCGGCGTCGCCCAGGGGTTGGTGAACTACCACTTCGGCGGCAAGGACCAGCTCGTCGCCGCGGTGATCGACCGGTGGTTCGAGACGGTGCTGGGGTTCGCGCAGGTCGAGGGCACGCCCGACGAGATGCTCGCCGCGATCATCGACGGGGCGATCGGCGCGACGGCCTTCGCGATGCCTCTGCAGCGTGCGGTGCTCGCCATGCAGCAGCAGCCGCTGACGCATCGGCTGTTCGCGGAGTCGGAGCAGCGCTATGCGGACGGCGCGACGGCCGCCGAGGATGCCGTGCGCGCGGTGTTCCGTGCCCGAGGCGCCGAGGATCCGGCGCTGGAGGAGGTCATGCTCCGCAGCACCCTGGAGGGGGTGTTCGTGAAGTACTGCGTCTTCGGCGACACGTATCCGCTCGAGGACGCGCGGCGCTGGCTGCACCGCCGGTACGGTCTGCCCGAGCCGACCGCCGCGCTGCCTGGGCTGCCGGCCTCGCCCCCGGGCGAACCCCGACCCCGCGCGACGGCGGCGCTGCGGACCGACGCGTCCTGAGCCGCAGCCCCCGCTCAGTCGAGCTGCATCCGCGCGAAAGCGCCGAGCACGACCCGCTCCGACTGCACGAGGTACCGCTCCAACTCGGCGGCCCCGGCCTCGGCGCCCCGGGTCAGGAACGTGTCGAGGACGGCGCGGTTCTTCCGGACGAACGGCTCGTGCAGCGCGCGGGGGTCGTCGATCTTCAGGAACGCGAGGCGCAGCTCCGCCGCGACGTTCCGGTAGGTGCGGGCGAGACGCGGGCTGTCGGCGAGATCGACCAGCGCGACGTGGAACGCCATGTTCGCGCTGCCGACCGCGCGCCAGGCGGACGCGTCGTCGGCCGAGACGCCGGCGACGGCGGCCTCGGCCGCGGCGACCGCGTCGGTCATGCGCTGGACGGCGGGATGCTCGGGCTCGGACTGCCGCAGAGCCGTGCACTCGATGACCCGGCGGGCGCGGTAGATGTCGATGACGTCGGCGATCGTGGGAGAGGCGACCGAGACGCCGCGGTGCGGGATGTGCTCGACGAGGCCCTGTTCCGCGAGCACCCGGAACGCCTCGCGCAGGGTGTTGCGCGACACGTCGAAGCGCTCGGCCAGAGCCGATTCGGACAGCCGGGAGCCCGGGGCGACGTCGCCGTCGATGATGCGCTGACGGAGCACGTCGGCGAGCGGGCCCTGCTGGTTCATGCCTTCATCGTAGGGCGGCATCACGCCGATCATTACCGAAAAGCAACCGCGCTGTAGCACGACGGAAACATGATTGTTGAACAATCAGGTTCTGTCCGTTCTACACTGGGGGTCACCCGACACCCACCAACGACGATGGGACCCCCCTATGTCCGAGCAGTCCGCCCCCGCCCTCACCCCCGAGGACGAAGCCCGCGCCGCCCACGCGAAGAAGCGCGCCGGCCGCAGTGCCGTCATCGGCGCCATCTTCCTCATGGCCACGAGCGCCATCGGTCCGGGCTTCATCACCCAGACCGCGACGTTCACCGCCCAGATGGGAGCCGCGTTCGCGTTCGCCATCCTCGTGTCGATCCTCGTCGACATCGCGGTGCAGCTGAACATCTGGCGCATGATCACCTCGTCCGGCAAGCGGGCCGGCGAGCTCGCCAACAGCGCCATCCCCTTCTCCGGCCACGTCATCGCCGTCCTCGTCGTCATCGGCGGGCTCGCGTTCAACATCGGCAACATCGCCGGCGGCGGCCTGGGCCTGAACGCCCTCCTCGGCATCGATCCGAAGCTCGGCGGCGCGCTCACGGCGGCCCTCGCGATCATCATCTTCCTCGTGAAGAAGGCCGGCAAGGTGATGGACGTCGTCCTCATCATCCTCGGCGTCGGCATGATCGTGATGACCCTCGTCGTCGCCCTCATCGCCCAGCCGCCCATCGGCGACGCGCTGCGGCAGACCTTCGTGCCCGACCAGCTCAACTTCGCCACCATCACGACGATCGTCGGCGGCACGGTCGGCGGCTACATCACCTACTCCGGCGCCCACCGCTACCTCGACTCCGGCCACGTGGGCCCGCAGTACGCGAAGCCCGTCATGCGCGCCGCCGCCAACGGCATCCTCGTGACCGGCATCATGCGCTACGTGCTGTTCCTCGCGATCCTCGGCGTGGTGGCCTCCGGCGTGGCGCTCGACCTCTCCTCGCAGGCCGCCAACCCGGCAGGGCAGGCATTCGGTGCGGTGCTCGGCGACGCCGGTCTGCGGATCTTCGGCGCGATCTTCTGGGCCGCCGCGATCAGCTCGGTCATCGGCGCCGCGTACACCTCGGCGACCTTCCTCTCGACCTTCACCGCCAAGCTCCGCGGGGGCTGGCCGCTGCAGCTCGCCACCGTCGCGTTCATCGTCGTGTCGCTGGCGGTCTACCTGGCGATCGGCACGGCCCCGGCCGCGATCCTCGTCTTCGTCGGCGGCTTCAACGGCCTGATCCTCCCCATCGGGCTGACGGTGTTCATGTACATCGGCTGGTTCCGCCGCGACCTGCTCGGCGACCGGAAGTACCCGATGTGGCTGCTCATCGCGGGCACCGTCGTGACCGCGCTCACCTGGTACATGGGCGCCGTCTCGATCGGCCCCATCTTCGCCTTCCTCGGAATCGGAGCGTGACATGGCGACCATCGACCTGAACTCGGACCTCGGCGAGAACGTCCCCGACCGGATCGTCAGCGACGACGCGAGCATGCTCGAGATCGTCACGAGCGCGAACGTGTCGTGCGGGTTCCACGCGGGCAGTCCGGAGGGGATCCGCGAGACCCTGGCCGCGGCCGTCGCCGGGGGCGTCGTGATCGGCGCCCACCCCGGGTACCGCGACTACGAGAACTTCGGGCGCACGAAGGTCGACATCGACTCGGCCACGCTGCAGGCGCACGTGGAGTACCAGCTCGGTGCGCTCCTCGGGCTCACCGCGGCGGTCGGCGGGCGGGTCTCCTACGTCAAGCCGCACGGGGCGCTCTACAACACCATCGCCCGCGACGAGCGGCAGTCGAAGGACGTCGTGGCGGCCATCAAGGCGATCGACCCCTCGCTCGTGCTGCTCGGCCTCGCCGGCGGCGTCGTGCTCGACGTCGCCGAACGAGCAGGACTCGCGGTCGCCGCGGAGGCCTTCGCCGATCGCGCCTACCAGCCGGACGGTCAGCTCGTCTCCCGCACCGAGGAGGGGGCCGTGCTGCACGACCCCACCGCGGTGGCCGAGCGGATGGTGCGCCTGGCCGCGGACGGCGTGATCCGGGCGATCGACGGCACCGACGTGGCCGTGTTCGCGCAGTCGATCTGCGTGCACGGCGACAGCCCGGGCTCGGTCGCGATGGCGGCGGAGACGAAGCGCCTGCTGCAGGCGGAGGGCATCACGATCGCCCCGTTCGCCGGAGTCTGACATGGCCGTGCTCGCGACTCCCGCCCAGCTCGCCGACGCCCGGGCCGCCCGTGCGGCGCACCGCGCCGGCCACTCCGCGCCGACCAGCGGCGTCGCCCCGGGGCTGACCCAGGCGAACCTCATCGCGGTGCCCGCGGACTGGGCCTTCGAGACCCTGCTCTACGCGCAGCGCAACCCGAAGCCCTGCCCCGTCCTCGAGGTGATCGAGCAGGGGGCGGTGGAGTCGCGGCTCGCGCCGGGCAGCGACATCCGGACCGACATCGGGCGGTACCGCATCTGGCGGGACGGCGAGCTCGTGGAGGAGGTGTCCGACGCGATGGCGGCGTGGGACGAGCATCCCGACCTCGTCGCCTTCCTCATCGGCTGCAGCTTCACGTTCGAGACGGGGCTCGTCGAGGCCGGGATCCCGATCCGTCATCAGGAGCTCGGACGCAACGTGCCGATGTACCGCACGGCGGTGGACTGCACCCCGGCCGGACGGCTGCGCGGCGAGATGGTGGTCTCCATGCGTCCGATCCCCGCGGACCGCGTGGCCGATGCCGTGCAGATCTCCGGGCGCACCCCGGCCGTGCACGGTGCGCCCGTGCACATCGGCGACCCGGCATCGCTCGGTATCGTCGACGTGATGGTGCCCGACTTCGGCGACGCCCCCGAGATCCGCCCCGGCGAGATCCCCGTGTTCTGGGCGTGCGGCGTGACCCCGCAGGCGGCGATCATGGCGTCGAAGCCGCCGTTCGCCGTCACCCACGCCCCGGGCTACATGTTCGTCACCGATGTGCCGGATGCGGAGTACCGGGTCTGATGCGCATCCTCACGGCCTCCGACAGCGCGCTGCTCGTCGAGGCGGACGACCTCGAGCAGGCCATGCGGCTGAACCTCGCATGGAGCGACGTGCCCGGCGTTCGGGAGCGCATCCCCGGCGCCCGCACCGTGCTCGTGCGCTTCGACCCGCACCGCACCTCGGCCGCCGCGCTCGCCGAGGCGCTCGCCGCGACCGAGGTCGACGCGGCGGCGCTGCCCGACGCGGGCGAGGTCACCATCCCGGTCCGCTACGACGGGGAGGATCTGGACGAGGCGGCCGCGCTCCTCGACGTCTCGGCGGAGGAACTGGTGGCCCGTCACCTCGCCGCCGACTGGCGCGTGGCCTTCTCCGGCTTCGCTCCCGGCTTCGGCTATGCCGTGAGCGGCGACCCCCTCTTCGACGTGCCGCGGCGGTCGTCGCCCCGCACCCGGGTGCCCGCCGGTTCCGTCGCCCTCGCCGGGGCGTTCAGCGGCGTGTATCCGCGGGAGAGCCCCGGCGGCTGGCAGCTCATCGGCCGGACCGCCCTGGAGATGTGGGACATCGACCGCGACCCGCCGGCTCTGCTCGTGCCGGGCCGCCGCGTGCGCTTCGTGCGTGCGGAGCGGGAGTCGGTCGCGGCGA
>NZ_RBLT01000179.1:0-801 GCF_003989315.1 Microbacterium sp. HSID17254 | reverse complement strand
AAGCGCACCGGGCTCAAGGTGACCCTCGGGATCCTGGTCGCGATCGTCGTCATCGCGATCGCCACCGGCGGTGGCGGCGACGAGCAGGCCCCGGCCACCGCCTCGGGAGACGCGAACGCTGCCCCTGCCGCCGCCGGTGCCCCCGCGAGCGGGGACCAGTCGGTGAAGTTCGGTCAGGAGGCCACCTCCGGGGACCTGGTCATCTCGGCGTCCGCTCCGGAGCAGGTCACCGAGTTCGGCATGACGCAGGCGTGCTCGACCGTCACTTACACGAACAACCGGTCCAGCCCGGCGTCGTTCAACCCGTTCGACTGGAAGTTCACCACCCCGGCCGGGGTCGAGGCGTCCGCGTCGATCCCGTTCAACGCCGGGGCGAAGGCCCTGCACTCCGGTCAGCTCGCCCCGGGCGGCACCACCTCGGGGATGATCTGCGGCGACCAGCAGACCACCGACGTCAACGCGGTGAAGTACGCACCCTCGTTCAGCTTCTCCGACCCGCTCACCTGGACGAACTGACCTCCCTCCCCCCGAGCTGCGCGCCGAAAGCCGGGGTAGTCACGCACAACGACACGGCGCGCAACCGAGGCCCCCGCTGCAGCAGCCCTGCGGTGGGGGCCTCGTCATCTCCGCGGCAGGCCGCGCCGCCATCGAGCCGGCTGCGCTGTTCGACGACGGGTCTCGACGTCGCCGCGAGAGCAGATCTGCAGGCGCAGGCGGATCCCGAGGGGCTCGCGTGCGGCTGCCGTAGCGTCGCGGCGATGCCTCCGTCCACCTCCGTCTCTTCGACCAGCCAGGGGGGCC
>NZ_RBLT01000178.1:0-803 GCF_003989315.1 Microbacterium sp. HSID17254 | reverse complement strand
GGGGCGACTGCCGGCACCGGCGGGGTGCGCGGCCGGGGCGGCGGGGCGGCGCAGGCCGCACGTCGCGGCTCGGTCTCGGACCACCCCGCACCCCACGCCCGCATGGCGCGGGTGCGCCAGCCGAAGGCCGACGCCATCGCCGCGCCCGACCTCGTGGTCGACGACCCCGACGGCGACGCGGACTTCCGCGGCATCGGCTGGGGCTCGACCTACGGCCCGATCAACGCCGCGGCCCGCCGCGTGCGCAAGCTGGGCCACTCGGTCGCCACCGTGCACCTGCGCAACCTCAACCCGATGCCGGGCAACCTCGGCGACGTCCTGGGCGGCTACCGCACGGTGCTCTGCCCCGAGATGAACCTCGGCCAGCTCGCCATGCTGCTGCGCGCCGAGCACCTGGTCGACGTCAAGAGCTACACCAAGGTCGCCGGGCTCCCGTTCGGCGCCGAGGAACTCCAGGACGTGTTCCTGGACTACCTCACCGGCAAGCACCCGGAGTCGGCGGCCGACGTCGCCGACGAGACCACTGGAGCGCAGGCATGACCGCCACCGACCTGGGCCTGCCGTCCATCGGCGGCCTCGACGGGGTCCCGACGACGGACGCGAAGCAGACCGCGAAGGACTACACCTCCGACCAGGAGGTCCGCTGGTGCCACGGCTGCGGCGACTACGCCGTCCTCGCCGCCGTCCGCCAGTTCCTCCCCCCCCTGGGCATCAAGCGCGAGAACGCCGGCGTCGTCTCCGGCAGCGGCTGCAGCTCGCGGTTCCCCTACTACCTCAACACCTACGGGATGCACTCCATCCAC
>NZ_RBLT01000177.1:0-804 GCF_003989315.1 Microbacterium sp. HSID17254 | reverse complement strand
CTCTGCGCCGACTCCGGGAGGAGCGTGAAGCCCGGCGGTAGCGCAGGGGGAAGTGCGACCAGGATGTGTGGCTGGTGGACGATCCTGCTGGTGAGCCCCTTGCGGGGTGCGCGCTCGCGGACCGTTGGGGCCGGCCGGGCCGGGGTGTTCGGGCCGCGCCGCGGCCAAGGCGTGACGCAGGACCTGGTCGGGGACCGGGTCCAGGGTCGCGGACAGGCTGTCGAACTCGGCGGCGAGGGGGGGCAGGACGCCCTGGCCGTGCAACCGGCATAGGTGTACTGCACCGCGCGGCGCCGCAGCTGACGCGCGAACTGCGCCAGCAGGAGGCGGTCAGCATGAAGCTGGGCAGCAGCCCGTTCGTCGGAAACCCGCATCACCGCTCCCGACCCATGCAGGGGGGCGAGCGCGGCCCGCAGGATCTGTTGTCGGTTCGTGAAATCTGACCCCGCGCGGGTATGGCGGACTCGTTGACAGGATCCCCGCGACCCGCCCGGTGACCACCCGGTCCGGGATCGGCGGAACACCCCGCTCGCCCAGACTTGCCACGCCGCGCAGCGCCGAGGCCTCGGCTTCGGTCTCCGCGCCGTCCCAGCTGCGTGGCCCGGCGGGGTGCTTCCCCCACCCCGACGGACTCGCGCAGCCTAACCCGAATGGGAACACTTGCTCGACATATGGGGTTCTTGGTGGTCCTTCGGTGAGAGCAGGCTTCGGTGCTGTCGCGACCGCAGCCGGGGGGGCCGTGGTCGCTCTGCACTCCGCAGTCCGGCTCGCCCGCCGATGCCGTCTTTCCCCCACCCGCCTCTG
>NZ_RBLT01000176.1:0-809 GCF_003989315.1 Microbacterium sp. HSID17254 | reverse complement strand
GAGAAGCACGACATCGCCGTCGTCGTCGACCGGCTCTCGGTGAAGGCGACCGCGAAGCAGCGCCCCACCGACTCGGTGGAGACCGCGCTGCGGCTGGCCGACGGACTGGTCGTGCTGGACTTCGTCCACCTCCCCGACGACGAACCGCAGCGCGAGCGCCGCTTCTCCGAGAAGATGGCCTGCCCGAACGGGCCCACCCTCGCCGTCGACGCCCTCGAGCCCCGCACGTTCTCCTTCAACTCGCCCTACGGCGCCTGTCCGGCTGGCTCCGGCATGGGCATCAAGAAGGAGGTCGATCCGGCGCTGGTCGTCCCCGACCCGGACCTGTCCCTCGGCGACGGCGCGATCGCGCCCTGGTCGTCCGGGCACAACGCGGAGTACTTCGGCCGGCTGCTGTCCGGCCTGGCCACCGCGGTCGGGTTCCGGATGGACACCCCGTGGCGCACGCTGCCCGCCGCCGCGCGGACGGCGGTCCTGCACGGCAGAGACGACCAGGTCCACGTGCGCTACCGCAACCGCTAGGGCCGCGAGCGCGCGTACTACGCGAACTTCGGGGGCGTCATGCCGTTCCACGAGCGCAGTCGGGGGCAGACCGAGTCCGAGTCGCAGCGGGAGCGCTACGAGGGCTACATGCGCGACACCCCCTGCCCCGCCTGCGACGGCGCCCGGCGGCGCCCCGAGGTGCTCGCGGTGACGCTGCCGCACCGCGACCTGGGGGAGCGGTCGATCGCGCAGGTGTCGAACATGTCGGTGGCCGAGTGCTCGCTGTTCCTGAACGGCATGGTCCTCGACGACCGGCAGGCCATGAT
>NZ_RBLT01000175.1:0-810 GCF_003989315.1 Microbacterium sp. HSID17254 | reverse complement strand
GGGTTACCGAGGGGCATGGCGGTGGGCGGGCGATCAGGGCGCGAAACGGGCAGTGGCCTGCGATGACCAGGGCAGTCGGCTGCACCTGGGCGCGGCGCGAGCCAACGACCATGACTCGCCCCTGCTGGAACCGACCTTGACCGGCATCGTGACGATGATCGGCCCGCTGCCCCGCCACCGCGACGCCCACGGTGGTGATCTGTTCCCGACCGTGCACCTGGACCGCAGCTATGACTCCGGCAAGACCCGTACTCTGCTGCACACCCTGGGCTTCACCGGCGAGATCGCGACCACGGGGGTCCCGGCTCCGATCCAGGCAGGACGACGGTGGCCCATCAAGCGCACGCACTCCTGGATGAACGGCTACGGCAAGCTGCGCCGGTTCACCGATCGCCGGAAGATCATCGTCGAGTTCTACCTCAACCTCGCCGCCGCGCTCACCGTGATCCGCCGGCTGATCAACCGTGCCCGCAGCCGCTACCGCTGGACAACCCGACCCACGACCCGTCGACTCCGATAACCATCAATCGCCGGGCGCTCGAATCTGAGCCAAGGCGGGCCCGAGACGCGCAGCCCGGACACGAGACCCGCACCGGACCGAAGATCATCAGATGATGCATGGATCTGCTCGGTTGTCGAGAAGACCGCCCATGGACGCAGGCAACCCAAGATCAACAGCCAAAGGACCCACGCATCCACCGATGACCTCCGGCAGCCAGCGACATCCGCACCAACCGAACCGGCACCCCGAGGACGAGGAGCTGCCGCGCCGCTTCCGGTCCTCACCCGCCAAAGCCGGGCTGTCGTCCG
>NZ_RBLT01000174.1:0-811 GCF_003989315.1 Microbacterium sp. HSID17254 | reverse complement strand
CTCCCCGGCGGTGCGGGCGTCGTACCGCGGTCGCCGGGCCCCCGCCGCCTCCTGCAGTAACGCTTCCCGGATGGCGGGGGCCACTGCGTCGGTCCTCACCGTGCCGGTGGGCTCTGGTGGCGGTTCGACCTGGGCGGGTGGGGTGTGGGCGGCGCGGGTTCGGGTGGCGATGTCGGTGAGGTGGGGGTCGGTGTTGAGCGCGGCGAAGAAGTGGGCCTGGCCCAGGGCGGCGACCGGGCGGCCGGTGAAGGCGAGGGGGAGTACCGCGTCGGGGGTGGTGTCGAGCTTGGTGTGTTCGAGGTCGTGCTGGTCGCAGAGCAGGTGCGCGGCTTGGTGGCCCCAGTTGTCGTCGAAGTAGGTGCGCAGCGCGGTCTGGGTGGTGACGCCCATGTGCTGGGCGGTCCCTGCGACGGCGTCGCGCAGGTGCTGCTCGATCAGCGGCCGCGACATCTCGACGCCCCGTTGCTCGCAGGGGGGGAGGAAGTCATCGACCAGCCTGGAGAACTTGCTCGTTCGCCGCCCGGGGCTCATGCCACACCCTCCCACCGCCCGCGGTGGCGAGCCAGCCGAACTTAAGTGTGTGCGCCGATCACCTGCTCCGCGTTGTCTCGATGGACCCGTCGTCAGGGTCGGTGGGGTTGGCGTCGGAGGCGTTGGGCGTGCCGAACGCGGTGCGCGCCGTCAGCGGCCTGGCCGCGACACGTCAGCATGCTGGCTCGGGCGGCAGCGCGGGCACACCGTTTCGTCGAGGTGCCAGCCGGCCACGGTCAGCCACGCCCGGGCAGGCGCGGGGAGCACACCGTCGGGGTCG
>NZ_RBLT01000173.1:0-816 GCF_003989315.1 Microbacterium sp. HSID17254 | reverse complement strand
GGGGGGGGGGGGGGGGGGGGGGGGGGGGAGGGGCGGGGGGGGGGGGGGGGGGCGGGGGCGGGTGGGGGGGCGGGGGCGTGGGCGGGATGGGCGGAGCGGGGGAGGGATCGTGCGGGACGGGATCCGGGGGGTGAAGGGCGGGCGGGGGTGACCATTGACGAGCCCGGCGCCGGGGAGCTGACCGAGGCGGCGGTGTCGCGGATCCAGGCGGTGCACGACGCGGAGCGGTTGCGGTACGAGGAGGTCGTGGCCCCGCGACCCGTCGGTGAAGGCCGCGATGGAGGGCCGCTACCTCGATGAGCTGTCGGCGTGCGTGCACGCGGTCCGGGACGCCTACCTGGCCGAGGGGATCTCCCGGGAGCGCGCCGCGCAGGCTGCGGAGTCCTGGTTGATGATCAGATCGGGGGTGCGGGGCGACCTGGCGTTCGGCGAGGAGATCCTCGCCGACTTCGCGTCGGGGAAGCTGCGGCGCGGCGGGAGGGGCATAGGCGCCACCTACGATGACCGGTGTGAGTGATGAGACCGCGCCGCAGGATGTCCCGACCGTGCGGACTCGGGCGTCGGCGTTGTGCGACCGGCTCGCGATCCGTTTTGAGGCCTGTCGGTTTCGCCTCACCGGTGCCCAGTTGCCTTACCTGCACCCCCCGCCCCCTCCGGGCCCCCGCACCTTCTTCGCCGGGCCCTGCCTGCCACCGCCCGCGCTCCCCCGGCCCCCCTTGTTCCCCCCCTTCCCCGTCTCCCCAGGCCCCCTACCCTCCAATAGTATATTCCCCTTTTCTCCCCTTGAATAGTTGACCTCCCTTCGTAGCTCTACTT
>NZ_RBLT01000172.1:0-817 GCF_003989315.1 Microbacterium sp. HSID17254 | reverse complement strand
CTAGTACCGGGGTATGACTCCCGGGGTCGGTCCCGGGGTCATCCCCGGGGGACCTCCTCGGCCTCGACGGCCGACGGGTCCCAGGAGTCCGACGGCGCGACCCAGCCGTTGCGCTTGAGCCTCTTCTTCGCAGCACGCTGGTGGCGGCCCATCAGCCGGTCGAGGTACAGGTGCCCGTCGAGGTGGTCGCTCTCGTGCTGCAGGCAGCGGGCGGAGACGCCGGACCCCGCGTAGGGGACGGGCTCGGCGGCGAGGTCGGTGCCCGTGAACAGGGCCCACTGCGCGCGGCCGGTCGCGAAGTTCTCGCCGGGCACCGGCAGGCAGCCCTCCTGGTCTTCGTCCGCGTCGGGCATGACCTCCGGGACGCCGTCGGTCTCCAGCACCGGGTCGACGACGAGGCCGCGCCGCATCGTGCGCGTCTCCTCGTCGGGGCAGTCGAAGACGAACAGCCGCAGGTCCACCCCCACCTGGTTGGCTGCGAGCCCGACGCCGTGCGCCGCGGCCATCGTCTCGAACATGTCCCCGACCAACGTCCGGAGCGCGTCGTCGACCGCGACGACGGGGCGGGGGGGGGTGTGGAGCACCGGGTCGCCGACCATGCGGATGCGCAGAACCGTCACCGGAGCAGCGTACGGTCACCGTCGGACGTGACCCGGCCGGGCGGTTCCGGTGTCGTCCGACCCGCGTCCAGGCGCGTCGCAGCCCGGAACCGCCCGTCCCCCACGCTCGCATCCGCACCCGACACGCCAGACGCTTCGCTCGCCCGCCCCGCCCCCCGACGGGGCCCCCCCCGCCCCAGCCCTCCGCCCCCCCGCCC
>NZ_RBLT01000171.1:0-818 GCF_003989315.1 Microbacterium sp. HSID17254 | reverse complement strand
GGGGGGCTGGGGGTGCGCCAGGACCAGCCCGCGGGGGGGGTCGAACGCCTCCTCGCGGGTGGCGACGGGCTCGTCGATCAGCCCCAGCTCCAGCGCCTTGGCCGGTTTGTGGCGCTGGCCCTGTGCGAGCACGGTCATGAACCCGTTCGCGATACCCAGCATGCGGGTGACGCGGGTGACGCCGCCGCCGCCGGGCAGCAGGCCCAGGCTCACCTCGGGCAGGCCGTAGACGACGCCCGTCGCGTCGACGCCGACCCGGTGGTGGGTGGCCAGCGCGATCGCCAGGCCACCGCCCAGCGCGGTACCTACCAGCGCGGACGCCACCGGGCGGCCGAAGGTCTCCAGCTTGCGCAGCTGGGCCTTGGCCTCGGTGACCAGCTCGACGATCTTCCCGGCGTCGTCCGGGCCGTCGGCCGAGAGCTGCTCCAGGTTCCCGCCGGCGAAGACGGTCTGCTTCGCCGAGGTCAGGACGACACCGACGATGGCGTCCTTGTTCCTCCCCAGTTCGTTGACGACCTCCAGCATGGCCTCGCGGTAGGCGTCGTTCACGGTGTTGGCGCGGCTCGCGGGGTCGTCGAGGGTGACGACTGCGTCACCGCCGTCGTACGACTCCCAGCGGGCGGCCTTCTGCTCACTGACTGCTTGTTCAGTCCTCCCGTGATTCTGACGAGCTGGCCGAGGGTGGCGAGACCCATGCCGCCGCCGAGGCACAGCAGGCTCAGGCCGCGGCCCAGGTCGCGGCGCTCCAGGTCGAGGACGAGGGGGCCGTGGATCATCGCGACGGTTACGCCCGGCGAGTAGCCCAGCGCGATGGCGTG
>NZ_RBLT01000170.1:0-819 GCF_003989315.1 Microbacterium sp. HSID17254 | reverse complement strand
CTGCTGCTGCGCCACTTCCACGACACGGTCCGGGTGCCCGCGCTGCGGTACCGGGCCGACGAGCTCGGCGAGCTCGCGCGGTCGGTGCTGCACTCGCTGTCCGGCGGCCGGTCGCTGAGGCTGAGCATGCAGGTGGTGCGGGTCCTGGAGGGCTACGCGTGGCCGGGGAACCTGCGCGAGCTGGAGGACGTGCTGCGCTACGTCATCGCCCGCAAGCCGGTCGGCGTCGTGCAGGCCCCGGACCTGCCGTCGTCGTGCTTCACCGGGGGCGCCCCGGGGATGTCGATGCGCGAGGCGGCGCAGTGCGACGTGAGCATCCAGGCCCTCTACGAGGCGCGCGGCAACCGCTACCAGGCGGCCGAGCTGCTGGGGATCGCCCGCTCCTCGCTCTACCGCAAGATCGACGCGTTCGGGATCAGCTACATCGGCTGAGGTGTCCCGCGGCCGGGACACACCGCGGTCGCCGGGGATCGTGCCGCCCGCGGAGTCGTCCCAGATCGGGACAGTCACATGCGCACTCCCGCATTAGCGTCGGGCCCGCCGACGCTCTCGGCATTCCCTGCGACCAACGGAGTGAGCAGATGAAGGCACTCGTCTACCACGGACCGGACACCAAGGCATGGGAGGAGGTCCCGGACCCGACGATCCAGGACCCCACCGACGTGATCGTCAAGGTCGACACCACCACGATCTGCGGCACCGACCTGCACATCCTGCAGGGCGACGTGCCGGCCGTCACCGACGGCCGCGTCCTCGGCCACGAGGCCGCCGGCCGGGTCACCGCCGTCGGTGACGCCGTGTCCGGCTTCGCCGTCGGCC
>NZ_RBLT01000017.1:0-79286 GCF_003989315.1 Microbacterium sp. HSID17254 | reverse complement strand
CCGCGAAGTCCGGAAGGGCCGGAGCCGTCGGCGCCAGGGGCGGGGTCGCCACGGGGAACCCCGCGGCGGGCGCCTGACCCAGGGCCTGGGGAGCCGTCGAGGGGTACCCCGTGTAGAACGCATTCCAGTCCGGGCTCCCGTCCGGAAGGACCGGGAGGGGCGTGATCCCGTCGGCGTAGGTCGGCCAGGACGGCGCGGAGGCGACCGGCCGGGCGGCAGGAGCCTTCTTCGGCGCGAACAGGGCGTTGAGCAGCGGAATGAGCGTGGTGCCGACGGCGACGAGGATCGTGAGGGCGACGACGATGCGCCAGTACAGCTCGGTGTAGTCGAAGGTGTTGGGGAACGCGAGGAAGAAGACCAGCAGGGCGACGAGGGCGCCGAGGAAGACGATCGTCACGATGTGGATCACCTTCGTGAAGGTCGTGACATGGCGCTGCGCGGCACGGGTGAAGAGCCGCACATGGAGCAGTGCGAGCTGCAGGATCCCGATCACGAGCAGCAGCTGGAAGAAGCGCTCCGCGCCGAAGTAGAGCCCGTCTTCCGGGAGCCAGATCTTCACGAGGCCGACGAGGAGCGCGATGACCCAGGAGACCATGCTCGCGAGCTGGAGCCAGTCCGGCCGGTTCGGCGCGAGGCCCGCCTCGAGGATGGCGATCCCGGCGAAGGCGGCGAGCAGGAGGATCGTGAGGAAGGCGCGACCGATGAGGCCGTTCTGATCACCGACCAGGACCCACACGACGCAGACCAGAGCCGCGGCGATGAGGGCGCCGATCGCGACCCACAGCGAGCCCCTGATGAGCAGCGACATGTTCTTCTTGTCACCCTGCGGCTGCAGCCGGGCGGTGTCCGGATGGGACATGGGGATCCTCTCGTCGAGCGGCGATGCCTTCATCCTGCCACGCGCGGGCCCGCTTGTTCCGGCTTCCCTCGAGTGCGAAGGAGATCGGGGACCGACCGAGGTCTGGGGAGGAAGGGTCAGCCGGCCTTCTTCGCGGAGGCCGCCGCGAAGGCCGCGACCCGCGCCTGTGCGTCCGGGGTCTCCAGGGCGGCGCCGATGGACCGGGCCTCCTCGCTCAGCTGCTCGGCGAAGGTGCGCTCCGGCTGCGACCGCACCAGCCGCTTGGCCTGCCCGTACGCGTCGGCGGCCCCGGCGAGCCAGAACCGCGCGACCTCCTCGGCCCGCGCACGGACCCGGTCGGCCTCCGTCCCGCCGTCCTCGCCCTCCACGACCTCGGCCACCAGACCCCAGTCGAGAGCCTCCGCGGCCGTGAGCAGCCGGTCCTGCAGCACGAGCTGGAGGGCACGGCGCTGACCCACGGCCCGCGCGAGCTGCGCCGACACGGAGAGGTCGGGCGTGAGGCCGATGTTCGCGTACAGGCTCCCGAGCTGCGACCGCGAGCCCACCACCGCGTAGTCCGTGGCGAGCAGGATGCCGAGTCCGCCACCGGCCGTCGTCCCGTGCGCCGCGGCGACCACGGGCACGCTCGACTCCGTGAGCGCGCGGATCCCGGTGTTGATGACCTCCGCCAGCGCGGTGATCTCCGCCCCGGACGACCCCATGGTCGTCGCCATGTCGATCACGTCGCCGCCCGCGCAGAACGCCGGTCCCGCCGCGTCGATGAGGATGGCCTGCACGTCGTCGCGCGACGTCGCCTCGACGGTCGCATCCCGCCAGGCGTACGCCAGATCGGCGTTGAAGGCGTTGAGGCGGGTCGGACGGTTGAGCGTGAGCCGCGCCATCCCCTCGTCGACGGCGAACAGGATGGCATCACTCATGGCTTCTCCTTCGAGCACAGGCGGATGCCTCCAGGCTAGTCGCGCTCAGGCGCCCTCCCAGACGCGCGCCACGAACCGCTCCATCCGTCGCCGGGTGCCATCGAGCCGGAAGTCGACCTGTCCCGCCGCCCGGATCTCGTTCGGTGCGAGCGGATGCGCCAGGCGCACGTTCTCGTGGCAGGACAGATCGGCGCAGATGTAGGTGCCGACCGAGTCGCCGCGCTCCCCCGCCTCTCCCGTGCGTCGCGCCGCGAACAGCGCCACCTGGTTGCCCGGCTGCATCGTGTGGCAGATGTTGCACATGCCCGAGCGCCCGCGCCCTGGTTCCGACGCCCGCAGCACCACCCCGACCACACGCCCCTCGTGCGGGATGAGGACGTAGCCGCGCTTGCCGGCACTCGGGTCGCGCCAGGCGAAGAAGTCGAGGTAGTCCCAGTCCACGAGGAGGAAGTCGTGCGGCATCTCCATGACGCGCAGCTCGTCGGCGTCCGCGTTCACGAACGAGGCCCGGACGTCGGCTTCGGTGAGAGGTCGCATCGCTCCAGTCTAGGAACTCGGCGCGGAGGTGAGGCCGGGAACAGGAGAAGCCCCCGCGAGCGGGGGCTTCCGTGGTGGCGAGTGAGGGATTCGAACCCCCGAAGTCGAAGACGGCTGATTTACAGTCAGATCCCTTTGGCCACTTGGGTAACTCGCCAGAGCGCACCCGTCCGACTTGAACAGCCAACCGGGGGCACGAAGAACAATCATACCTGCCGGATGCGGGCGCGAGAAATCGAGGCGTCAGCTCCCGTGCACGCCGCGGTCGGCGGCGGACAGCGACTCCGGTGTGCGCAGCAGCCCGCCCTCGGCGCGGCAGGTCGCGGCGGCCACATCCATCGCGCGCTCGAGCAGGGCGGACCATCCTTCGACCGCCTTCGGGGCCCCGTCCACCAGTCCGGCGGCGACGGCGGCGAGCGTCGCATCCCCGGCCCCCACGGTGTCGACCACCCGACCCGGCAGCGCCGAGATGGGGGCCGAGACCGATCCGGCGTCCGATTCGAGCACGGCGCCGTCCGCACCGGCCGTCGCGAGCACCGCCGTGACGCCGAGGCTCCGGAGCCGCGCGCGCAGGGCGTCGAGGTCGCCGTCGTAGAGCACGTCGGCATCGTCGGCGCCGACCTTCACCAGGTCCGCCCGCGCCGCCAGCCGCTCGAAGCCGCGGACGAACTCCTCGCGGTCGGACAGCATGCCGGTGCGGGGATTCGGATCGATCGCCAGCCGCGCACCCTCCACCGCGGCGGCGAGGGCGTCGACCTCGGCCGGGACATCGAAGGGGAAGCAGCTCACCGCGACGATGTCCGCGTCGCCGATGGCGGCCCTCGCCTCGTCCGAGTACCGGACGGTCCGCTCCTGGGCCGCGCGGTTGAAGACGTAGCTCGGCTCGCCGTTCGTAGCCCGGGTGACGACGGCCCGCGACGACCCGTGCGGTGCCGCGCTCGCGATCAGCCGCACGCCGTGATCGGCCAGATACTGGCGGATGTGCGCGCCGGCGACGTCCTCCCCCACCATCGCGATGAGCGTCGTGGGGATTCCGAGCCGGCGCAGCCCCACCGCGACGTTCAGGGCGGCCCCGCCGACGAACTCGCGGACGCCGGCCTCATCCCGGATCTCGTCGATCAGGGCGTCTCCGATGACGACGGCCGCGCCGCCGGGGGAAGTCTCAGTGGTCACTCGCCGACCCTACCGCGCCCGCCCCGGTCACAGCTTCGGAGATGACACCCGACACCCCGATGGATGAGCCCCACCGGCGGCGCGCCGCGCCGGATCTCCGAAGCTGTGCACACCCGACCGCGCCGAGGGACGACGAAGGCCCCGGGGAGAACCCCGGGGCCTTCGTTCACTCACTCACACCTCAGTTGTAGGTACCGGGGGTGATGTCGTCCGTCGAGAACGCGTCGAAGTCGACGTAACCGAAGTCGCCGTCGGCGTACGCGCCGTCGGATGCGAAGATCCGGTTCGGGTAACGCTCGCTCTTGGCTTCCTCGGTGGCCTCGACCGTGACGTCGCGGTACTTCGAGAGACCGGTTCCGGCGGGGATGAGCTTTCCGATGATGACGTTCTCCTTGAGACCGACCAGCGGGTCGCGCTTGCCCTCCATGGCGGCCTGCGTGAGCACGCGGGTCGTCTCCTGGAAGGACGCAGCGGACAGCCACGACTCGGTCGCGAGCGACGCCTTCGTGATACCCATCAGCTCCGGGCGACCGGACGCCGGGCGCTTGCCCTCGGCCACGGCCTCGCGGTTGATCTGCTGGTAGCGCTTCAGGTCGACCATCTCACCCGGCAGCAGGGTCGTGTCGGCGTGGTCGACGACGGTGACCTTGCGGAGCATCTGGCGGACGATGACCTCGATGTGCTTGTCGTGGATCGGCACACCCTGCGAGCGGTAGACGCCCTGGACACCGCCGACGAGGTACTTCTGCACCTCGCGGGCACCCATGACGCGCATGACCTCCTTGGGGTCGAGCGTGCCGACCTGCAGGGGCTGACCGACCGAGACGTGCTGGCCGTCCTCGACGAGGAGGGTGGCACGCTTCAGCACCGGGTAGACGACGGGCTCGTCGCCGTTGTCGGGCGTGAGGATGACCTTCTTGGCCTTCTCGGTCTCGTCGATCGTGATGCGGCCGTCGGCCTCCGCGATCGGCGATGCACCCTTGGGGGTACGCGCCTCGAACAGCTCCTGCACACGGGGCAGACCCTGCGTGATGTCATCCGCCGACGCCGAACCACCGGTGTGGAAGGTACGCATCGTCAGCTGGGTACCGGGCTCACCGATCGACTGGGCCGCGATGATGCCGACGGCCTCGCCGATGTCGACGGTCTTGCCGGTCGCGAGCGAACGGCCGTAGCACTGCGCGCACACGCCGACGGCGGAGTCGCAGGTCAGGACCGAGCGGACCTTGATGGTCTCGACGCCCGCGGCGACCAGCTTGTCGATGAGCACGTCGCCCACGTCGTCGCCGGCCGCGGCCAGGACCTCGCCCGACGCGTTCACCACGTCGGAGGCCAGCGTGCGGGCGAACACCGAGTTCTCGACGTTCGCGTCGCGCACCAGCTCACCCTGCGAGTTCGGAGCGGCGATCGGGAGCTCGAGGCCCTTCGACGTGCCGCAGTCCTCTTCGCGGATGATGACATCCTGCGAGACGTCCACCAGACGACGGGTCAGGTAACCCGAGTCGGCGGTACGCAGAGCGGTGTCGGCCAGACCCTTACGGGTACCGTGCGTCGCGATGAAGTACTCCGCCACCGACAGACCCTCGCGGTACGAGGAGATGATCGGACGCGGGATGATCTCACCCTTGGGGTTGTTCACCAGACCACGCATACCGGCGATGTTCCGGATCTGCAGCCAGTTACCACGAGCGCCGGAGGACACCATGCGGTTGATGGTGTTGTCCTCCGGGAAGTGCGCCTTCATCGCGGCCTGCACCTCGTCGGTCGCCTCGGTCCAGATCTTGATGAGCTCCTGACGACGCTCGGCGTCGGTCGTGAGGCCCTTCTCGTACTGGGACTGGACCTTCGCGGCCTGCTTCTCGTAGCCCGCGACGATCTCCGCCTTGTTCGGCGGGGTGAGGATGTCGCTCAGCGCGACGGTCACACCCGAACGGGTCGCCCAGTAGAAACCGGCATCCTTGATGCGGTCCAGCGTGGCGGCCGTCTCGACCTTGGGGTACTCCTCGGCCAGCTTGTTGACGATCTGCGACAGCTTGCCCTTGTCGGCCTGCTCGCGGACGAAGGGGTAGCCCTTCGGCAGCGCGTCGTTGAAGATCGCCTGACCCAGCGAAGCGTCGACCAGGCCGTGCTTCTCGTAGCCCTCGGGAGCCTCGCCCTCGAGGAAGGCCAGACCCGGGATGCGGATGCGGACCTTCGCCTGCAGGTCGAGCGTGCCCTCGTCGTACGCGAGCTGTGCCTCGCCGACGGAGCCGAACGCACGACCCTCGCCCTTGGCGCCGGCCTTGACCGTCGTGAGGTGGTGCAGACCGATGATCATGTCCTGCGAGGGCAGGGTGACCGGACGGCCGTCCGACGGCTTCAGGATGTTGTTCGACGCGAGCATGAGCACGCGGGCCTCGGCCTGAGCCTCGACCGACAGCGGCAGGTGGACAGCCATCTGGTCACCGTCGAAGTCGGCGTTGAACGCCGCGCAGACGAGCGGGTGCAGCTGGATGGCCTTGCCCTCGACGAGCTGCGGCTCGAACGCCTGGATGCCGAGACGGTGCAGGGTGGGTGCACGGTTCAGCAGCACCGGACGCTCGCGGATGATCTCCTCGAGCACGTCCCAGACCTCGGGACGGGTGCGCTCGACGGCGCGCTTGGCGGCCTTGATGTTCTGCGAGTGACCGAGGTCGATCAGGCGCTTGATGACGAACGGCTTGAAGAGCTCGAGCGCCATCTGCTTGGGCAGACCGCACTGGTGCAGCTTGAGCTGCGGGCCGACGACGATGACCGAACGGCCCGAGTAGTCGACACGCTTGCCGAGCAGGTTCTGGCGGAAGCGACCCTGCTTTCCCTTGAGCATGTCGCTCAGGGACTTCAGGGCGCGGTTGCCGGTACCGGTGACGGGGCGACCGCGGCGGCCGTTGTCGAACAGCGCGTCGACGGCCTCCTGCAGCATCCGCTTCTCGTTGTTGACGATGATCTCGGGGGCACCGAGGTCGATCAGGCGACGGAGACGGTTGTTGCGGTTGATCACGCGGCGGTACAGGTCGTTCAGGTCGGAGGTCGCGAAGCGGCCACCGTCGAGCTGGACCATCGGACGCAGCTCCGGCGGGATCACCGGGACGACGTCGAGCACCATCGCGGCCGGGCTCATGCCGGTCTCGAGGAACGAGTTGACGACCTTGAGGCGCTTGATCGCACGGATCTTGCGCTGGCCCTTGCCCTCCGAGATCTGCAGGTGCAGGCTCTCGGCCTCGGCGGCCAGGTCGAACGCGGCCAGGCGACGCTGGATCGCCTCGGCACCCATGTAGGCCTCGAAGTACAGGCCGAAGCGGTCCTGCAGCTCGTGGAAGACGTCGTCCTCCGGGCGCAGGGCACCGACCTCGAGCGTGCGGAAGTCCTCCCACACGCGCTCCAGCTTCAGGATCGCCTCGTCGGCACCCTTGCGGATGAGCGACATCTCCTTCTCGGCGGCGTCCTTGACCTTCTTCTTGGCGTCGGCCTTGGCACCCTCGGCCTCGAGGGCCGCGAGCTCCTCCTCCAGCTTGGCCAGGCGCTCCGCGATCTTCGCGTCGCGGCGGTCGCCGAGCGTCTTCAGCTCGAGACGGATGTTGTTCTCCTGGGTGCCCAGGTCGCGGTGACGGGCCTCCTCGTCGACCGAGATGACCATGTACGCGGCGAAGTAGATGACCTTCTCGAGGTCCTTCGGCGCCATGTCCAGCAGGTAGCCGAGGCGCGAGGGCACGCCCTTGAAGTACCAGATGTGGGTGACGGGAGCGGCGAGCTCGATGTGACCCATGCGCTCACGACGGACGGAGCTCTTGGTGACCTCCACGCCGCAGCGCTCGCAGACGATGCCCTTGAAGCGAACGCGCTTGTACTTGCCGCAGGCGCACTCCCAGTCACGGGACGGGCCGAAGATCTGCTCTCCGAAGAGACCGTCCTTCTCCGGCTTGAGGGTGCGGTAGTTGATGGTTTCGGGCTTCTTGACCTCGCCGTAGGACCACGCGCGGATGTGGTCTGCGGTCGCCAGGCCGATGCGAAGCTCATCGAAGGTTGTGGACTCGAGCACTAGTTCTCCTGTGTCGGAAATTCTTTTTGAGAAGTCTGGGCTTCGACCGGCTCAGCCGTCGCGGGGACGGCTGAGCCGGTCGAAGGATTAGATCTCGTCGATCGAGGCGGCCTCGAAGCGGCTGGAGATGTTGATACCGAGTTCCTCTGCGGCGCGGAACGCCTCGTCGTCGGTGTCGCGGAGGTTGACCAGCGTGCCGTCGGCCGAGAGGACCTCGACGTTCAGGCAGAGCGACTGCATCTCCTTCATGAGCACCTTGAACGACTCGGGGATGCCGGGCTCCTGGATGTTCTCGCCCTTGACGATGGCCTCGTACACCTTGACGCGGCCGAGGATGTCATCGGACTTGATCGTGAGGAGCTCCTGGAGGGCGTACGCCGCACCGTAGGCCTCGAGGGCCCACACCTCCATCTCACCGAAGCGCTGTCCACCGAACTGCGCCTTACCACCGAGCGGCTGCTGGGTGATCATCGAGTACGGACCGGTGGAGCGGGCGTGGATCTTGTCGTCCACCAGGTGGTGGAGCTTCAGGATGTACATGTAGCCCACGGAGATCGGCGCCGGGAACGGCTCGCCGGAGCGGCCGTCGAACAGCTGCGTCTTGCCGCTCGAGTCGATCAGGCGGAGGCCGTCACGGGTCGGGAGCGTCGAGTCGAGCAGACCGGAGATCTCCTCCTCGCTGGCACCGTCGAACACCGGGGTGGCGACCTTGGTGCCGGGTGCGGCCTCGAACGCCTGCTGCGGCAGCTTGGCGGCCCACTCCGGGGTGCCCTCGACCTTCCAGCCCTGCTTCGCGATCCACCCGAGGTGGGTCTCGAGGACCTGGCCGAAGTTCATTCGACCCGGGATGCCGAGCGGGTTGAGGACGATGTCCACCGGGGTGCCGTCCGCGAGGAACGGCATGTCCTCGACAGGGAGGATCTTCGCGATGACACCCTTGTTGCCGTGGCGGCCGGCGAGCTTGTCGCCCTCGGTGATCTTGCGCTTCTGGGCGATGTAGACCACGACGCGGCGGTTGACGCCGGAGCCGAGCTCGTCGTCGCCGTCCTCGGCGTTGAACTCCTTGACCGCGATGATCGTGCCCTGCTCACCGTGGGGCACCTTCAGCGACGTGTCGCGGACCTCGCGGCTCTTCTCGTTGAAGATCGCACGGAGCAGACGCTCCTCGGCCGACAGCTCGGTCTCACCCTTCGGCGTGACCTTGCCGACGAGGATGTCGCCGGGGCGGACCTCGGCGCCGATGCGGATGATGCCGCGCTCGTCGAGGTCCTTCAGCAGCTCCGGGCTGACGTTGGGGAGGTCACGGGTGATCTCCTCCTTGCCGAGCTTCGTGTCGCGGGCGTCGACCTCGTACTCCTCGATGTGGATCGACGAGAGGGTGTCGTCCTTCACCAGGTCCTGGCTCAGGATGATGGCGTCCTCGAAGTTGTAGCCCTCCCACGTCATGAACGCGACGAGGAGGTTCTTCCCGAGGGCCAGCTCGCCGTTCTCGGTGGCGGGGCCATCGGCGATGACCTCACCGACCTCGACGCGCTCACCGGCCGAGACGACGACCTTCTGGTTGTAGGAGGTGCCCTGGTTCGAGCGGTCGAACTTGCGCAGGTGGTACTCCTGCGTGCCGCCCTCGTCGAGCATGACGACGACGCGGTCCGCGGAGACCTCGGAGACGACACCGGCCTTCTCGGCGGTGATCACGTCACCGGCGTCGATGGCCGTGTAGCCCTCCATACCGGTTCCGACGAGCGGCGAGTCGCTGCGGAGCAGCGGCACGGCCTGACGCTGCATGTTGGCGCCCATGAGCGCGCGCTGCGCGTCGTCGTGCTCGAGGAAGGGCACGAGCGAGGTCGCGACCGACACCATCTGGCGCGGCGAGACGTCGATGTAGCCGATCTCCTCCGGGAGGAACAGGTCGACCTCACCGCTGCCGCCCTTGGGGCGCGCGAGCACGTGGCTCTCGCGGAAGCGACCCTTCGCATCGAGCGGCGCGTTGGCCTGCGCGATGTTGAAGTCGACCTCCTCGGAGGCGGTCAGGTAGTCGATCTGGTCGGTCACGACACCGTCGACGACCTTGCGGTACGGGGTCTCGATGAAGCCGAACGAGTTGATGCGCGCGAAGGTCGCGAGCGCACCGATCAGACCGATGTTCGGGCCTTCCGGCGTCTCGATCGGGCACATGCGGCCGTAGTGCGAGGGGTGGACGTCGCGGACCTCGACGCCGGCGCGGTCACGGCTCAGACCACCGGGGCCGAGAGCCGACAGACGGCGCTTGTTGGTCAGACCCGCGAGCGGGTTGTTCTGGTCCATGAACTGCGACAGCTGCGAGGTTCCGAAGAACTCCTTGATCGCGGCGACGACGGGGCGCACGTTGATCAGGGTCTGCGGCGTGATGGCCTCGATGTCCTGCGTGGTCATGCGCTCGCGGACGACGCGCTCCATGCGGGACAGACCCGTGCGGACCTGGTTCTGGATCAGCTCGCCGACCGCGCGGATGCGACGGTTGCCGAAGTTGTCGATGTCGTCGGTCGCGAGGCGGATCTCGGTCTTCTTGCCGCCGCGGATGCCCTCGAAGGTCTCCTCGGTGCCCGCGTGCAGACGCACGAGGTACTTGATCGTGGCGACGATGTCCTGCACCGTCAGCACCGACTCCGTCAGCGGGGTGTCGAGACCCAGCTTGTGGTTGATCTTGTACCGGCCGACCTTGGCGAGGTCGTAGCGCTTCGGGTTGAAGTAGAAGTTGTCGAGCAGCGCGCGGGCGGCCTCGGCGGCCACCTGCTCGCCCGGACGCAGCTTGCGGTAGATGTCGCGCAGCGCGTCTTCCTTGGTGACGATCGTGTCCTTCGCGAGCGTCTCCTCGATGGAGGTGTAGCCGGCGAACTCCTCGAGGATCTCCTCGCTGGTCATGCCCAGCGCCTTGAGGAAGACCGTCACGGACTGCTTGCGCTTGCGGTCGACGCGGACGCCGACCTGGTCGCGCTTGTCGATCTCGAACTCGAGCCAGGCACCGCGGCTCGGGATGACGCGCGCCGAGACGATGTCCTTGTCACTCGTCTTGTCGGGGGTCTTGTCGAAGTAGACACCCGGCGAGCGCACGAGCTGCGAGACGACGACGCGCTCGGAGCCGTTGATGATGAACGTGCCCTTGTCGGTCTGGAGCGGGAAGTCGCCCATGAAGACCGTCTGGGTCTTGATCTCACCCGTGAGGTGGTTCATGAACTCGGCCTCGACGTAGAGCGGGGCCGCGTAGGTCTTGCCACGCTCCTTGCACTCCTCGATGGAGTACTTCTCGGGCTCGAGGTACGGGTTCGTGAACGACAGCTGCATCGTCTCGCCGAGGTCCTCGATCGGGGAGATCTCCTCGAAGATCTCGCCCAGACCGCTGTTCTCGTTCACGTCGGTGCGACCGGCGGCCTTGGCCTCGGCCACGCGCGCCTTCCAGGCGTCGTTGCCGACCAGCCAACCGAAGGACTCGGTCTGCAGGGCGAGAAGGTCGGGGACCGTCAGCGTGTCGGAGATCTTGGCGAACGAGAGACGGGAAGCTCCGCGTCCGTTCTTGGTGGTGGTGGATGTGGATGCGTTGGGAGCAGCAGCCAAGGGAATAACCTCCGTGAGCCCCGCAGGGCTTCTCGATTCCTTTGTCGTCAGGTGGAGTGCGCTCAGAAGCTCACGAGATGCCGACCACCATATGAGGGCAGGGAGAAGCGAGCGCAACTACCAACTATAGACGCGATCTCGCGACATGGCAAGCGCAATCCTTGACCAATCTTCGATGCTGCGGTAATGGGACCGCCGAGACCCCGCCTGCGCGCCGAAACCCCGCCCTCGCCGCGGAGGCAGGGCGGGGTTTCGACACGAAACCGGGGTCTCGGGTCAGGACGCGATGTTGAGCTCGTTGCCGGGGATCGAGGCGAGGAGGCGGCGTGTGTAGGGGTCGCGAGGATTCGTGAAGATCTCCTCCGACGACGCGGCCTCCACGAGCTTCCCGTCCTTCATCACGCACACGTAGTCGCTGATGAGACGCACCACCGCGAGGTCGTGCGAGATGAACAGGTAGCTCAGCCCGTACTCACGCTGGAGGTCGCCCAGCAGCCGCAGGATCTGGTCCTGCACGAGCACGTCCAGCGCCGACACGGGCTCGTCGCACACGATGAGATCCGGCGACAGTGCCAGCGCTCGCGCGATCGCCACACGCTGACGCTGCCCGCCGGAGAGCTCGGACGGGTAGCGCCGCAGCATCGACTGCGGCAGCGCGACGTCGTCCAGGAGCTGCCGCACGCGCTTGCGCCGGTCGGCCCCGCTCCCCCGCTTGTAGAACTCCAGGGGCTCCGCGATCAGGCGCTCGATCGTGAACATGGGGTTCAGGCTGGAGTACGGATCCTGGAAGATCGGCTGCACCCGCTGCCGGAAGTCCTTCGTCTCCGCACGACTGAGCGTCGAGATGTCCTTGCCCTCATAGCGGATGAGGCCGCTCGTGGGCTCGATGACCTTGAGCAGCATGCGCGCGGTCGTGGTCTTGCCCGATCCGGACTCCCCCACGATCGCGACGGTCTCCCCGCGCGGGATCGCGAGCGAGACGTCGTCGACGGCCACGAAGTCCTCGTGCTTGCCGCGCACGGGGTACACCTTCGTGAGGTTCTCGATCTCGACGATGTTGCCCTTCGACGAGCTCAGGGACCCAGGCCCCTCGTGGGTCGCTGAGCCTGTCGAAGCGTCCCGGACGAAGGCCTCAGGACGAAGCCGGGCCACCGCCACCGACGGCGCCGCCTTCACGAGCGACTGGGTGTACGGATGCTGCGGGTCCTCGAGGATCCGCCGCGCCGGCCCTTGCTCGACGACCTTGCCGCGGTGCATCACGATCACGCGCTCGGCCCGCTCCGCGGCGAGCCCGAGGTCGTGCGTGATGAGGAGCACGGCGGTGCCCAGCTCCCTCGTCATCTCGCCGATCTGGTCGAGGATGGTCTGCTGCACCGTCACGTCCAGGGCACTGGTGGGCTCGTCCGCGATGAGCAGCCGCGGCTTGCACGCCAGCCCGATCGCGATGAGGGCCCGCTGCCGCATGCCGCCGGAGAACTCGTGCGGGTACTGCTTGGCCCGACGCTCCGGATCGGGAAGACCGGCCGCGGTCAGCGCCTCGACGACCTTGGACTGCACGTTCTGCCGGGTGGCGAGGCCGTGGGCGAGCAGCGTCTCGGCGACCTGGGTGCCGATCTTCGCAACCGGGTTGAGGTTCGACATGGGGTCCTGCGGCACAAGCCCGATGTCCCGTCCGCGGATCGATCGCAGCTCGTTCTCGGAGGCACGGGAGATGTCGCGTCCGTCGAGCTTGATGCTGCCGGCGGCCACCTTCCCCCCGCCTGCGAGCAGCCCGATGATCGCCATCGCGGTGGTCGACTTGCCGGAACCGGACTCGCCGACGATCGCCACGGTCTCCCCGGGGCGGATCTCGAGGTCGACGCCCTCGACGGCGTGCACGACGCCGTCCATGGTGGCGAAGTCCACCGCCAGGCCCTCGACCGACAGCAGGGGCTCGTCCGCCATGCCGTTCTCCTTCGCGGCGCGCACGGCGCCCTCGTCGCGGATGTTCATCGTGCCCTCGTCCTCGGGTCCATGGCTTCGCGCAGGGCCTCACCGAGCAGAGTGAAGCCGAGTGCGGTGACGGCGATGCAGATGCCGGGGAGGAACGCCAGCCACGGGGCGATCGCCAGCTCCGCCTGCGCGTACGTGAGCATGCGACCCCACTCGGCCGTCGCGGGGCCGCCGCCGCCGAGACCGAGGAACGACAGCGCCGCCGCATCGATCACGGCGGTCGCGAGGGTCAGGGTGCCCTGCACGATCACGGGCCCGATCGCGTTCGGGAGGACGTGCGACATCGTGATCCGGCCGCGGCCGAGGCCGAGCGTCTGCGCCGAGAGCACGTAGTCGCTGGAGCGCTGCTGGAGCATGGACGCCCGCAGCAGGCGCGCGAAGATCGGCACCTGGGAGGCCCCGATGGCGATCATCACGGCGTACGGCGTCTGTCCGAGGATCGCGGCGATCGACACCGCCAGCAGGAGGTTCGGCACCGAGAGGATGATGTCGACGACGCGCATGATGACGGTGTCGACCCAGCCTCCGAACGTGCCGGCGAGGAGTCCGAGGATCATGCCGCCGACGAGACCCATCGCAGTGGAGACGACGCCGATCAGCAGCGACGCCTGGGCGCCCCAGATGAGCTTGGACAGCACGTCGCCGCCGAACCGGTCCAGACCGAGGGGGAACTGCGGCAGCTCCCCCGGTCCGGGGATGTGCGTCGGCGTGATCTCCTTCGCCCCGGGGAGCGCGGTCTCGGGGTACGGAGCGAGGACCGGCGCGAGCACCGCGACGAGGAGGAAGAGGAGCACGATGACGGCGCCGATCCACGCCGTCGGGTTGCGGCGGAGCCGGCGGAACACGTCGCGCCAGAACCCGCCGCCGCTCTCCTTGAGGTCGGCCTGGGCGATGGCGACGGTGTCGATGCTGCCGCCGCTCTCGGCGGACGGCCCCTGTGCGGGTGGGAGGGCGATGCTCATGCGAGCGCCTCCTTTCGGATGAGGGAGGAGGACATCACTGCACCCTCACTCTCGGATCGATGAGGCTGTACGACACGTCCACGGCCAGGTTGATGAGGGCGTAGGCGATCGCGATGAAGATGATGAACCCCTGCAGCACCGGGAAGTCGCGCGTGAAGATGGCGCGCGCGAGGAACGATCCGATGCCGGGAAAGGCGAACACGGTCTCGGTGAGCACCGCCCCCGAGATGAGCAGTCCGGTCTGCAGGCCGATCGTCGTGATGACGGGGAGCATGGCGTTGCGGAGGATGAACCGGCTGCGCAGCGTGCCGGAGCCCACGCCCTTCGCCCGCCCCGTCCGCACGTAGTCGGCGTTCTGCACCTCCAGCACGCTCGCCCTGGTGATGCGGACGATGATCGCGAGCGGGATGGTGCCGAGCGCGAGCGCCGGGAGGATCAGATGGAGGATCGCATCCCACGCGGCGTCGAACTCCCCCGTGATGATGCCGTCCCAGACGTAGAAGCCGGTGGGATGGGTGGCATCGATCCGGGGGTCCTGCCGGCCGTCCGAGGGGAGCCACCCCAGCTGCACGGCGAAGACGTACTTGAGGATGAAGGCCAGGAAGAAGACCGGGATCGTGATCCCGATGAGGCTCAGCACGACCGACGCGTGGTCGGTGAACTTGCCGTGGCGGCGGGCCGCCCAGTACCCGAGCGGGATGCCGACGCCCACCGCGAAGATGAGCGCCGCGACGCTCAGCTCGATCGTCGCGGGGAAGCGGCGGAGGAACTCCTCCGTGACCGGCCGGTTGGTCTGGATGGACGTGCCGAAGTCGCCCTGCAGCAGGCGCGTGACCCAGATGAAGTACTGCTCGATGAGGGGCTTGTTGAAGCCGTAGAGCTCGTTGACCCTGGCGATGGCCTCGGGGGTGGCCTTCTCGCCGAGGAGGGCGACCGCGGGGCCGCCGGGGAGGGCCCTGACCCAGGCGAACAGCAGGATGCTGAGCCCGAACAGGGTGGGGATGAGGAACAGCAGTCGCCTGCCGATGGTGCGCAGCACAGAGTTCTCCGTCGATCAGAAGGTACGCCGTGCCCCGGTCCCGCGAGGCGGAACCGGGGCTCGGCATATCAAATGGTCAGGCCTACTTCGTGAGGACGATGTCCGTGAAGACCTCGTCGTTCACCGGGCTGGCGGGGTAGCTCTCGACGCGCGGGTCGAAGGCGAGCGTCGGCGCCGGGTGGGCGAGCGGGACGCCCGGGATGAACTCCGCGACCATCTCGTTGATGTCCTCGTAGAGCGCCGTCTGGTCGTCGAGGTTGGAGACCCCGCGCGCCTCGGTCAGCGCCTGGAAGAGTTCCGGGTTGTCGAAGCCCCACTCCGAGCTCTGCTGGCCGAAGAACACGCCGACGAAGTTGTCGGTGTCGTTGTAGTCGCCGGTCCAGCCCAGCAGGTGGATGCCGTGGTCGGAAGTGCCGGTGGTGCGGTCGAGGTACTCGACCCACTCCTCGGAGACCGGAGTGGTCTCCACGCCGACCTCCGAGAGCTGCGAGGACAGGACGGTGTAGATCTGCTCGGGGTCCGGCATGTACGGACGCGAGACGTTGACCGGGTAGTTGAAGTCCAGCGACAGCGGGTTCGCCTCGTCGTAGCCGGCCTCCGCGAGCAGCTCCTTGGCCTTCTCCGGGTCGTAGTCGTAGGTCGTGACCTCGTCGTTGTAGCCGTTGACCACCGGCGGGACGAACTGCGTCGCCTTCTCGGTGCCCTCCGGGAGGACCTGGCTGATCAGGGCGTCCTTGTCGATCGCGTAGGACAGCGCCTCGCGCACCTTCGGGTCCTGCAGCTCCGGGATCGCCTGGTTGAAGGCGAGGTAGAGGATCGTGAACGGGGGACGCGACACCATGGTGAAGTCGTCCTCCTCCAGCGCCTTCGTGTCGGCGGGGCCCACGAGGTCGTAGCCGTCGATGGAGCCCGACTCGAGCGCCTGGCGACGCGCCGTCGGGTCGTCGATGGTGCGGAAGATGATCTCGTCGATCTGTCCGGCCTCGCCCCAGTAGTCGTCGTAGGCCTTGAGCGTGACCTGCTCGCCCGGCGCCCACTCCTCGAACTGGTAGGGGCCCGTGCCGACCGGGTGGCCCATGGCGTACTCGGACAGCTGCGGCGCCTCGGCGGTGCCGCCGACCTCGTCCGCGCCGAACTCCTGCATCGCCGAGGGGCTCTGCATGCCGAAGGCCGGGAGCGACAGCGAGGCGATGAAGCCGGCGAACGGCTTGTTCAGCTCGATCGTGACGGAGTTCTCGCCGTCGGGCGTGCAGGACTTGTAGACCGCGTCCTCCGGGTTGGAGGCATAGCCCTTGAAGAGCTTGTTGTAGTAGTACCCGAAGGCCTCGGAGGCGGCGAGACCGGTCCAGTTGTACCAGCGGTCGAAGTTGGCGCAGACGGCCTCGGCGTTGAACGGCGTGCCGTCCTGGAAGGTCACGCCCTCCTTCAACGCGAAGGTGTGGGACATGCCGTCCTCGGACGACTCCCACGACTCCGCCAGCAGCGGCGCCGGGTCGGCCGTGCCGGGCTCCGTGCCCACCAGACCCTCGAAGATCTGGCGGGAGACGCGGAAGGTCTCGCCGTCCTGCGCGAACGCCGGGTCGAGGCTCGCGGGATCCGACGAGGCGGCGAAGACGAAGGTGCCGTCGACGTCACCCGATCCTTCCGACCCGTTGTCCCCGCGCTCGCTGGCGACGCATCCGGCGAGTGCGAGAGCGGCGATGGTCGCTCCGGTGACGGCGGCGAGTCCTCGCCGAGGCATGGCTGACTGGTGCATGTGTGTATGACCTTCCCTGTCGGGCGCTTCCTTGCGCGTCTCCGGGCATCGTCGCCGCGGAGACGGTGATTCCTCGAAGGTACCCAGCGGTCCGGCCGATGCCAAGAGTCCGAGGTTGCGATCCGGTATCGACGCGGCACCGCCCTCGATCCGGTAATGTCCAGAACGTGCCGGACACCACTCCCCGCGTCGTGTGCCTGGGCGAGGGCCTGGTCGCCCTCGTCGCCGCCACCGCCGGACCGCTCGAGACCTGCCGCACGTTCCACCGCTCCCTCGCCGGGGCCGAATGGAACACCGCGATCGCGCTGTCCTCCGCGGGCATCCGCACCGCGGTCGTGTCCCGTGTCGGTGACGACGGCTTCGGACGCTTCCTCACCGCCGAGCTCCGCGCGCACGGCGTCGACGATCAGGCCGTGGAGATCGACCCGATCGCACCGACGGGCCTCTACGTCAAGGAGCTCTCCCCGCGGGCGGACGGCGCCGTGGAGGGGACGATGCACTACTACCGCGCCGGGTCGGCCGCGGCGGCGCTGTCGCCGGCCTCGCTGGAGTCGCCCGTGGCGGTGGACCTGCTCGCCGCAGCGGCCCTCGTGCACACCTCCGGCATCACGCCCGCGCTCTCGCCCTCCGCACGCGCCGCCCAGGAGGCCCTGGTCGCGGCGCCGCGACCGGGCCGTCTCGTCAGCTTCGATCTGAACTGGCGCCCCGCGCTGTGGCGGGGCCGCGAGGACGAGGGACGCGCCGTCCTCACCGATCTCGCCCACCGCGCCGACGTCCTGTTCTGCACCCGCCCCGACGCCGAGGCCGTGTTCGGCACGAGCGCACCGGACGAGCTGCGGGCGCTGTTCCCCGAGCCGCGCTACCTGATCGTGACCGACCCCGCCGGCGCCGTGGCGTTCGACGGCGCGGACCGGGTGGGCAGCGAGGCGCTCGATGCACCGGTCGTGGAGACGATCGGCGCGGGCGACGCGTTCGCCGCCGGCTTCCTCGCCGGCGTCCTCACCGGCCTGACGCTGCACGGGAGCCTGGCCCGCGCCCACCGCATCGCGACGCGCGCGATCGCCAGCACGCGCGACCACGTCGACTGAGCCGGCGGCGGCTCAGTCCGCGGGGTGCCCGCGCCGTGGCGGGACCGCGTCGTGCGTGCGTTGCAGCGACACCGCGACGTGCTCGCCCCGGTGCTGCACGATGCGCACGAACAGCACGTCGATGAGCGCGAGCTGCGCGATCCGGCTCGACATGGCGGCCATCCGGAACGGCGACTCCTGGGCCTGGCTGAGGAGCACGACGTCGGCGAGGGCCGCGAGCGGGGAGTCGGCCGCGCTCGTCACGGCCACCGCAAGGGCGCCCGCGGCCCGGGCGACCTCCAGGGCACGGACCGTCTCGGCCGTCTCGCCGCCGTGCGAGAAGGCGATCGCCACATCCGCGGAGGACCGCAATGCGGCCGCGGTGACCGCGAGATGCGGATCGGCCGAGTGTGTCACGGAGCAGCCGATCCGGGAGAGCTTGAGCTGCAGGTCCTGGGCCGTCAGCGACGATGCCGCCTGCCCGAACAGGTCGATGTGCCGCGCCACGACCACCGCCCGCGCGACCCGGTCGAGGGCGTCTGCATCGAGAGCCCGGGCCGTCTTCTCGATCGCGTCGATCTCCTGGGCCGCGAGCTTCGCAGCGATCGCGGCCGGGCCGTCGTCGCGGTCGATCGCCGTGGAGTCGAGTCCGAACCGGGCCTGCTGCGCCTGGGCCAGGGTGACCGCCCGCGCGACGGCGACCCTCAGCTCCCGGTAGCCGCTGTAGCCCAGCGACTGCGCGAAGCGGGCGACGGTCGACAGCGAGGTCTGGCAGAGCTGCGCGAGATCGTTGATCGCGAGGTCCACCACGAGGGTGGGGTCGCCGAGGATCCTCTCGGCGACGCGTCCCTCCGCCGCGCTGAGCTTGGGGAGGGAGCGCCGCACCACGGCCAGAACGTCGTCGTCCATGCGCTGATCCCGTCTCAACCGGCGGCGGTCGTCCTCTGTCGCGGCCGGAAGCGGCCGAGGAGCGCGTCCCGCGCGGTCTGGGCGCCGAGCCGGCTGGCCGCGCCGACCTCGACGGTGGGCAGCGGCAGCGGCTCCTGCACGGGCAGGCCGACGTTCACCACGACCGCATCCGGGTCCCGGAGCGCGGTCCGCTCGATCAGTGCCCGCTGCGCCGGCTCGGCATCTGGTCGATCCACGAGGACGACCGTCGTGCCGGTCGCCGCGGCGACCTCGTCGATCACGGCGTCCTGCTCGACCACGGGCCGTGCGGCCACGTCGAGCCGCACGCGGATGCCGTCTCCCGCGAGCGCCTCCGCGACGTACGAGGCGGCGCTGTCGACCGCGAGCGTCGAGCGACGGCGGGCATCGATCACCGCCAGGGCCTCCGCGGCCTCGGGGGCATCGCCGGCGAGCGACACGGACCGGCGGACGATCTCGGCGGCGTCGAACGCGGCGTCCTCCTCGTCCGAGGTCGCGCTCATGCGCAGCCGGGTCGCGAGAGCCGACACCCGCGCGGCGGCCTCCTCGACGCGCTCCCGGGAGAGCGAGCCGTCCCGCAGCGCGGCGACGATCCCGTCGCGGGCGGCGAGGAAGTCGCGCCGGTCCTGGTCGGGAAGAGCGGCCTCGCCGGGGTTGGTCGGGTTGCCGATGCACAGCAGGTCGGCGCCGGCGGCCAGAGCGAGGGCGGCGCCCCCGCCGAGTCCGACGGTCTCGCGGATCGCGGCCATGTCCAGCGCGTCGGTGATGATGACGCCCTGGAAGCCCCACTCCCGCAGCATGCCGAGCACGCGCGGGTTGAGGGTGGCCGGCTGCGCGCCCCACGGGGGGACGACGATGTGCGCGGTCATGATCGCGTCCACCCCCGCCTCCACGGCGGCGCGGAACGGCTCGAGGTGTACGCGCTCGTACTCGGCCACGTCGAGCGCGATCTCGGGCAGTGCGTGGTGGGAGTCGAGGTGGGTGTCGCCGTGACCGGGGAAGTGCTTGACGCACGCGGCCGCCCCGCCGTCCTGGATGCCGTCGACCGTGGCGACGACGTGACGCGTCACCAGCGCCTCCTCGGACCCGAACGAGCGCACGCCGATGACGGGGTTGCGCGGGTCGGTGTTGACGTCGGCGACCGGACCGAGCACGACGTTCGCCCCGACGGCGCGCACGCGGCGGGCGAGTTCCGCCCCGGTCCGCTCCGATGCGACGACGTCGTCGAGGGCGCCGAGCTGCGCGGCCCCGGGGAGGGTGGAGCCGCTCCCGGACTCCAGGCGCGTGACGCTGCCGCCCTCCTCGTCGACGCCGATCAGGGCGTCCGGGTTCGCGTTCAGGATCTGCGCGCTCAGCGCGGGCAGTCCCTCGCCGACGTTCTGGCCGAAGTACACGACACCGGCCAGGCCGTCGCGCAGCTCCTCCACGAGCCAGGCGGGGGCCGTGGTGCCGAGGAATCCGGGCCAGAGCACGCCGTTCGCGAGGCGCTCGAGCTCGTCGGTCATCCCTTCACCGCCCCCGCGACCATGCCGGCGGAGAGCCGGCGCTGCACGATGACGAAGAAGATCATGACGGGCACGGTGATGATCGTCGAGGCGGCCATGATGCTGCCCCAGTCGTTGGAGTACAGGCCGAAGAACGACTTGAGGCCGATCGAGACCGTGTACTGGTCGGTCTGCGCGCCGAGGATCGTCATGGCGAAGATGAACTCGTTCCACGCCGTGATGAAGCTGAAGATGCTCGTCGCGACGAGACCGGGCATCACGAGCGGCAGGAGGATCGAGCGGAACATCCGCCACCAGCTCGCGCCGTCGATGTAGGCGGCCTCTTCGAGCTCGACCGGGACGGCCGCGACGAAGCCGCGCAGCATCCAGATGCCGAACGCGAGCGACAGCGCCACGTAGACGACCATCAGGCCGATGATGCTGTTGAGCAGACCGAGACTCTTCACCTGGAGGAACAGCGGGATGACGAGTGCCTCGAGCGGCACCATCTGCACCACGAGGATCATCATGAGCACCGTGGTGCGGAACTTGAAGCGGAAGCGCGCGACGGCGACCGCCGCGAGCAGGCAGACGATGGCGCTGACGAGCACCGTGACGAGGGCCACGATCGCCGAGTTGCGCAGGTACGTGCCGAAGCCGCCCTCCGTGAGCACGAAGGCGAAGTTGTCCCACGTGAACTCCTGCGGGAGGAGCGACTGCCCGCCGCTGGACGCCTTGGCGTCGAAGGCGCTGGAGACCATCCAGTAGACGGGGAACAGCGTGAAGACGAGGACGGCGGCGACGCCGATGCCGAGTCCGATCCGCGACCGGAGCCTGGGGCGGGGGTTCACAGCTCGTCCTCCTTCATGAGGGAGCGGATGTAGACGATCGTGATGCCGATCAGGACGAGGGTCAACAGCACCGCGAGCGCGGCACCGAATCCGTAGCGGTTCTGACCGAACGACTCCACGTACGACCACACGCCGAGGTTGAGCACCTGACGGTTGCCGCCGCTGCCGCCGGGCATGAGGTACACCTGCGCGAAGACCTTGAAGTCCCAGATCGTCGACAGGATGATGACGACGGAGAAGACGGGCTTCAGCGTCGGGAAGATGATCTTCCAGAAGCGGCGCCATGCGCCGGCCCCGTCGAGCGCCGCCGCCTCGAGCATCTCCTTCGAGACGCCCAGGAGCCCGGCGAGCACGGTGATGGCCACGAATGGGAAGCCGTGGTGGACGACGTTCAGCAGCACGATCGCGTAGAACGACCACTGGTTGGTGAACCAGTTGACCTGGCCGTCGATGAGGCCGAGGTCCTGCAGGACGCTGTTGAAGATGCCGCGGTCGGCATCGAAGATGAAGGTCCAGACGTACGTGCCGGTCACGGCGGGCATCGCCCACGCGACCATGATGCAGCTGGAGACGATGGTGCGCCACACGGTGCCCAGGCGCGCCAGCAGCAGCGCCACGAGGGTTCCGAGTGCGACGGTGGTGAACACCGCGACGGCGGCGAAGCCGACCGTGTTGGGGAGCACCACCGTCCACAGGGTCGGATTGGTGAGCGCCTCGGCGTAGTTGGCCAGCCCGATCCAGTTGCTCTCACCGGTGTTGATCTCGCGCAGACCGTAGTCCTGCAGCGAGTAGAGGAACACCTGCACGAGCGGCCAGAGCATGAGCCCCGCGAGAATGATCAGCCCGGGGGCGAGGAGGAGCCAGGGGCGGGCCGTGACGATCGAGAGACCGCGACGCTTCCGGCCGCCGGCCACGGAGGCGGAGGAGGGCTCCGCCTTCGTGGCCGGCAGTGGCGCTTGCACCATCGACATGGAAGGAATGGTTCCTTACTGGTTGAGCAGTTCGGTCATCTCGGCGGCGGCGTCCTTCGTCGCGGTCGCGACGTCCTTCTGCCCGCTGAGGATGGCCTGGATCATGGCGTTGGTGGTCTTCTTCGCCTGCACGGCGCCGAAGTTCGGCGTGACCGGGACGGACGCGCCGCCGTCGACCATCTGCTCGGCGAACGGAGCGACGAGCGGGTCGGTCGAGGCGAGGGCCTCCTCCATCGCGGACTGGACGCCCGGGAAGTAGCCGGTCTCGTCGGACCACTGCTCGGCGAACTCACCGGTGGTCATGAGCTTGACGAACTCCCACGCGAGGTCGGCGTTCTTCGTGGTGTTGAACACCGACAGGTGCGAGCCGCCGAGCACGGACGGAGCGATGCCGCCGTCCTGGCCGGGGATCACGGCCGCGCCGATCTTGCCCTCGAGCTCGGGGTTGGCCTCGATGAGCGCGTTCGGCGTCCACGAGCCGGAGAGCATCATCGCGACGTTGCCCTGCGTGAAGGCGTCCCGGAGGTCGGTCTCCTTCCACGTGGTCGCACCGGCCGACGAGAAGCCGTGCTCGGTGGCCAGGCCCGTGTAGAACTCGATGCCGGCCTGCGACTCGGCGCTGTCGAGCTCGCTGGTCCAGGTGTCGCCGTCCTTCGTGGCGATCTCGCCGCCGGCGCCCCAGACCCAGGGGTAGACCTGGAACTCGGCGTCACCCGCGACGGGGAAGGGCAGCATGTCGGGCTTGGCGGCCTTGATGGCCTCACCGGCGGCGACGATGTCGTCCCAGGTCTTCGGAGCCTCGAGACCGAGCTCCTCGAAGACGTCGGTGCGGTAGACGATGGAGCGGACACCGGCGTACCACGGCATGCCGTAGAGCTCGTCTTCGTAGGTGCCCGCGACCGCGAGGCCCTCGACGAGGTCGTCACGCAGGCCGTCCTCGGCGTCGACGTACTCGTCGAGCGGGAGGAGCGCGCCGGCGTCGGCGAACTCCGCGGTCCAGGTGGTGCCGGTCTCGGCGATGTCCGGGGTGGTGCCGCCGGCGATCGAGGTGACGAAGCGGTCGTGGGCGTCGGCCCACTGGATCTCCTCGATGGTGACCTTCGCGCCGGTCTCATCCTCGAAGGCGTCCGACACCTTGTCGTAGAAGGCGGTCGCGTCGGGGTTGGTCCCCTTCATGATCCAGACCGTCAGCTCCTGGCCCTCGCCATTGGTCGAGCCGTTGTCGCCGCTGCCGCCGGCGCAGCCGGCCAGAGCGATCGTGGCAGCGGCGCCGAGCGCCACCGCCGGAAGAATGCGCTTGTGCATGGGGGGATCTCCTCTTTGAAAGTCCAGGTGTGCATCGGGTGCGTACCGGGGATAGGAAAAAGTATTCACGACTAACTAATTCCCTGCAAGTTCCTCCCAGAATCGTCATACCCCCGTAACATCAGGCCTCCGGGGTAGGCTCCCCGCATGCCCCGCCGTGGATCAGACGCCGACCGCTCTCCGCTCCCCCGGCACGCACCGCCGTCGACGCGCGGCCGGACCTCCCGGGTCCTGCGGGGCCTCGGGATCGGGCTCGCCGTCGTCCTCGTCTCCACCGCGGCGGTCGCGGGATTCCTCGTGTGGGACGTGTTCAACCGGGTGGGCGACGGCGCCGTCACCCTGGAGGGCGCCCCGCAGGTCGACCCGCCCACGGTCGGCGCCTACCCGGACGACAAGGCGTTCAGCATCCTCATCGTGGGGACGGACGAGTGCGGCCCGAAGGCGACCGCGCTCTTCGACGAACGCTGCGCCGAAGCCGACGGCCGGAGCCGCAACGACGTCAACCTCCTCGTGCACGTCTCGGCGGCGCCCCGGAACGTGACCGTCGTCTCCCTCCCCCGCGACCTCGGCGTCCCCGTACCCGAGTGCACCCGCGAGGACGGCTCCGTCGCGTCCGCGATGGAGAAGGCGTCGATGAACGCGCTGTTCGAGCACGCCGGCCTCTCCTGCATCGCGAAGACCGTGAGCGAACTGGGCGATATCCCCATCGAGTTCGCCGCCAAGATCAGCTTCGACGGCGTCATGGCCGTCACCGACGCGATCGGCGGCGTCGAGGTCTGCATCGCCGGCGACGGCATCCGCGATCGCCACACCGGCATCGACTGGCCGGCGGGCCTGCGGACGGTCTCGGGCGTGGAGGCCCTCCAGTTCATCCGCACCCGGCACGGCGTGGGGGACGAGAGCGACCTCGCGCGCATCTCCAACCAGCAGCAGTACATGTCGCGGCTGGCCAAGAAGGTGCTCAGCGAGGACACTCTGACCGACATCCCCAAGGTGCTGCGACTGACGAACGCCATCGCCGACAACATCGATCCCAGCGACGAGCTCGCCGACCCGCTGCGCCTGGCCCAGCTCGCACTCGCCCTCAAGGATGTGAACTTCAGCGACTTCGTGTTCGTGCAGTACCCGAACATCGCCGATCCGTTCGACGACGACAAGGTCGTGCCGGACGAGGAGGCCGCGGCCGCGCTGTGGGACGCGGTGCGGGCCGGACAGCCGCTCCAGCTCACCGGCGACGTGACGACGCACCGCGGCGTGGAGCTGGTCACCCCCGCGCCCACGGCGCCCGAGACGCCGGAGTCGGAATCCACTCCCGAGGCGAGCGCCACGCCGGACGCGCGCGCGACGCTCCCGCCGGAGGTGTCGGGGCAGACCCTCGAGCAGGAGACCTGCGCGGTGGGCAACCAGCGCTGATCGCCACCGCCCCGGCGTAGGCTCGACAGCATGGGACGGACGCGATCACGGGACGCCGAGCACCCGCAGACCCGCCTCGACCATGGCGGCCTCGCCCGGATCGTCCCCTCGGAGTTCACGAGCGGCTACGAGCTCGTCGTGGACGACACCCCGCAGTCGCACGTCGACCTCGACGACCCCACGCACCTGCACTTCGAGTACATCGTGCGGATGGGCGCGGTGATCGACCAACTCCGCCCCGGGTCGCTCACCGCGGTGCACCTCGGCGCCGGGGCCCTCACCATCCCCCGCTACATCGACGCGACCCGCCCCGGGTCGCGCCAGCAGGTCATCGAACTGGAGGCCCCGCTGGTGCAGCTCGTCCGCGAGCACCTCCCCCTGCCGAAGGGGGCGGCCATCCGGTTGCGCATCGGCGATGCGAGGGAAGGGGTCCGGAAGCTTCCGGCGGCCCTGCACGGCGCGTGCGACCTCGTCGTCTCGGATGTGTACTCGGGCGCGCAGACACCCGCCCACCTCACGAGCGTCGAGTTCTACCGGGAGCTCGCCGCGCTGCTCGCCCCCGGCGGCGTCCTGCTCGTCAACGTCGCCGACGGTCCCGGTCTCGCGTTCGCCCGTCGACAGGCCGCGACCATCGCCGAGGTGCTCCCGGAGATCGGGATCCTCGCCGACACCCAGGTGCTCAAGGGCCGCCGCTTCGGCAACCTCGTGGTCGCGGCATCCGCCGCCCCTCTCCCGACGGAGTGGCTGCCGCGGATGCTCGCCGCGGGTCCGCATCCCGCGAAGATCGCCCAGGGGGACGAGGCCCGCGCCTTCCTCCAGGGCGCCCGGATCGTCACGGACGCCGACGCCGTCGCGTCCCCGCGACCCGATGCCTCGCTGTTCCTGCGCTGATCGGGCGCGCCGCCCCGAGGAGCGCGGAAGCGGCAGGCAGACTGGACGGGGACAGGTGCGGGGACGCGCGGAAGGAGAGCAATGAGTTTGATCCGGGGATACGACCGGGAGAGCCTCCGCGAACAGGTCGATCTCGACGAGTGCGCGGCACGCCTGGCCGAGATCGAGGAGCAGCGCAGCCTTCCCGCCCTGCTGGAGCGGGTCTGGCTGCTGAAGGTGCTGGGACGCCTCGACGACGCCCTCGCGCTCGCCGACGAAGCCGTGCGGCAGGCCCGGATGGCCGGCACCCGCAAGGACGTGCTCCGCGCCCGGGTGCTGCACGCGACGATCCTGCAGTACCGGGGCGCATACGCCGCCGCCGAGCAGGAGCTGGCCACGTGCGCCGCGGAGGCGGAGGGGCAGCGCTGGCTGTCGATCGCCGCTTTCGCCTATCAGCACCACGGCAAGAACGCCTACGACGCCGAGGACTACGAGACCGCGCGGGAGAGCTTCAAGCAGTCGCTGTTCCTGCGGCGCGAGTCCGGCGCGGAGGACCGGGAGCTGGAGACCGTGCTCCTCGCCATCGAGGCCGTGGAGCGCCGTCGTCCGGCGCAGCTCGTCGCCGGCTGACGTCGTTGCGCCCGAGTGTCCGCGGCATGCCTTAGCCTGAGCGCATGGCGGAACTTGACCGCGTGCGCGTCTGGGGCGAGGCACTGATCCGGTTGCATCTCGACGACAGCTGGTCGTTCGACTTCGACCATGCCAAGCGTCGCGCCGGCCAATGCGACTACACGCGCAAGCGCATCACCGTGTCGCGGTATCTCGCCGCCCGCTTCGAGGACGACGAGATCCACCAGGTGCTCCTGCACGAGGTGGCCCACGCCCTCGCCGGACACCAGGCCGCCCATGGCCCCGCCTGGAAGCGCGTGGCGCGCGACCTGGGCTATGTCGGCGGCACGACGCACCGCGGGGAGACCGCCGTCGAGCTCGCTCCGTGGGTCGGCCGCTGCCCGGCCGGTCACGTCACGTATCGACACCGCCGCCCGAGCCGGGCCACGTCCTGCGCCCGCTGCTCCCGCACGTTCGATGCCCAGCACCTCTTCGCCTGGACGCGTCGCGAGATCACGACCGACGCCCGCCTCGCCGCGCAGGCCCCGCGCTGAGGGCCGGGGGAGCGGGGTCGCCTGCTCAGACGGCTGAACCGCCGGAGCGCGGCTGCTCTTCGGACGCGGAGGCGTCCTCCTCGGCCGGCGCGGCGTCCTCCTCAGCAGGCGCGGCGTCTTCCGCAGCAGGCGCGGCGTCCTCCTCCGCGTCCGAGGGTGCCTGACCGGCGGCCGCGTCTCGATGTGCCGCGGGTTCGGTCGACGGGGTCAGCCCGGACTCCGTCTCGGTCTCGGCTGCGGTCTCGTGGTGACGGCGGCGTCGACGAACGAGCGCGGTGAGACCACGCCAGCCGAGCAGGAACACGCCGAGCACGAGCGTCGCCACGATGACGAAGGGCACCTCCGCGGTGTCTCCGCTGAGCAGACGCAGCAGCATGCCGACGACGACCGTCACCACCCACACCACCGCGCCCCACGGCAGCGACCACGGCCGCCGCGGCCGTGCGGGGAGCAGCAGCGCAGCGGCGTGCCCCACCAGCAGGGCCACGAGGAACGGCCACGCCGTGAGGAGGAACCCTGCCGGGTCCTCCTGGTGGGAGGCGCGACCGATGGCGGCGAAGACGAGGACGAGGACGGCGTCGACGAGGAGAGCGGGGAGGAACCTCATTCCTCGACCCTACGCGGATCGCGTGCTCACTCGAAGCGCGTGAACCGCCCGTCGCGCAGAACGGGGACGGCGTCCACCGCGTCCAGGACGGCGGCGTCCGCGGTGCTGGTCGGCACCAGTCCGGCGGCCCGGATGCGATCGGTCGCGGATACCCCGGCCTGCAGCTCGCGTCCGGAGCCCGTCGCCCCGATCAGGTGCTTCAGCGCACGCCGCAGCGCGCGGAAGCCCTCTGCGGCCACGGCGGCGTCCGGTGCCGTGTGGTCGATGCCGAGATCGGTGAGCGCCGCCGCGATCGCTCCGGCCCCGAGCTGGTCCTCCACGGCGACGCGCAGCTCCCCTGCGGCATCGAGCTCGCCGGCCGGGACGAGCGCGACCGAGGTGCGGCCCTGGCGGCGTTCCTGCTCCACCTGCACGGCCCTGGCCACGGGACCGGCGTTGCGGATCGAGCCCAGCAGGACCGTGGCCCCGGTCGGGGCGGCGGCTGCCACCGCCGCCCCGTTCCGCGACCAGTCGAGCGCTCCGGCCAGCTCGACCTCCGCTCCCGCGGCCACCGCATCGGCGACCGTCGAGGAGAACCGGAGGACGTCGATCACCACGACGACGTCGGCCGGGGCGAGACGGGCGAGCCCGGACACCCCCCAGTCGAGTCGGACCTGGTACGGGGACTGATCGAACGGCGACGGCATCCGTCCAGCCTAGAGCCGTCAGTCCGCCGCGAGTGCCTCGACCGGAGCCACCCTGGTCGCCAGCCGGGTCGGCGTCGCGGCGGCCACGAGCGTGAGCAGCGCGGTCGCGGCGATGATGATCACCACGGGAAGCCACGGCACCTGCGGGGCGATCAGCCCGGCGGGCGTGAACTCCGGCAGGACCGGAACGGAGCCGAGCAGCGACTGGGCCGCGATCCACCCGTAGAGCACCCCGAGCACGAGACCGGTGAGGGTCGCCGCCACCGTGACGTGCGTCGCCTCCAGCAGCACCATGCGGCGCACCTGGCGGTTGGACAGACCGATCGAGCGCAGCAGTCCGAGCTCGCGGCGCCGCTGCACGACGCCGATGGTGAGGAGGTTGACGAGGCCGACGGCTGCGATCACGGCCGAGACGGCGACGAGCACCATCATGATGGCCGCGAAGGCGTCGTACGGCGCGAAGAACTCTGCCGGGATCTCCTCCGTGGTCTGGCTGGTCATCAGGCGCTTCGACGACTCCAGCGCCACCGCGAACATCGTCACCAGGGTCACGCCCATGACGACGCCGATGGCCATCCGCGACGACCGCTCCGGGTACCGCAGGGCGTTCTCGGCCGCGAGCCGGGCGGTCGCGCTCGAGCCGAACAGGCGCCCCACGAGGCGGAGCACCGGCGGCATGAACAGCACGGAACCCAGGGCGAGCCCGGTGAAGGAGAGGATGCCGCCGAAGAACGCGACCACGACACCGAGCGGTGTGACGAGTCCGAGGACGACGCCGCCCGCGAGCAGAGCCGCGCCGGAGATCAGCAGCACCCAGGCCCCGACATGGCGACCCTTGCGCCCAGAGACCTCGTCACGGGTGCGCTCGACGGCGCCGCCCAGAGCCTGCAGCGGCGTCACCGCGAGCACGCGGCGCGACCCCACCCAGGCGGCCGCCCAGGTGGTGAGCGCGACGCCGACCGCCGGGAGGGCGAGAGCGGGCTGGGCGAGCGAGAAGGACGACGGCGAGGTGGCGACGAGCTGCCCGCCGAGCTGGACGGCCGCCGCGGAGAGGAGCAATCCGGCGAGAAGGCCGAGGCCCGCGCCGAGGAGCCCGACGACGAGCCCCTGCCGGCCGACCTGCGCCCGCTGCGAGCGCGCGGTCGCCCCGATGAGACGCATCAGCGCGATCTGCCGGGTGCGGCCCGCGATGATCGTCGAGAACGTGTTCGCCGTGACGATCGCGGCCACGTACATCGCGACGGCGGTGAGCAGCACCGACAGGATCGCGACGACGACCGCGAGCGTGCCGCTGTCGCCGATGAACGGATCGGCCTGGAGCACGGCGCCGATGTAGGCCGTGATCTCGACGAGGAAGACGCCGAACGCGGACGAGAGCGCGGCGACGAGGACGCTCGCGCCCATGCCGCGGTCGCGGAGCCAGGCCAGCCGGGGTCCGGTCGTCCGCGTCTCCGGGACGACCGTGGCGAGCGCGGTCATGCCGACACCTCCGCGGCGAGCATGTAGGCCGAGATCTGCTCCGCGGTCTGCCGCGGGTGATCCGCCACGATCCGCCCGTCGCCGAGGTAGAGCACCCGGTCGGCGTGGCTCGCCGCGATCGCGTCATGCGTGACCATCGCGATGGACTGGCCGTGCTCCCGACTGGCGGCCGCGAGCAGGCGCAGCACCTCCCGTCCGGTCTGGGAGTCGAGGTTGCCCGTGGGCTCGTCCGCGAACACGAGGTCGGGGGCGGTGGCGAGGGCCCTGGCGATGGCGACGCGCTGCTGCTGCCCTCCCGAGAGCTGGTGCGGCCGGTGCCCGAGGCGCTTGCCGAGGCCGAGCGTCTCGATGAGCCCGTCGATCCGTGCCCGCTCGATGGCGCTGGGGCGGCGGCCGTCGAGCTCGAACGGCAGCAGGATGTTGCCGAGGGCGTCGAGCGTGGGGACGAGGTTGAACGCCTGGAAGATGAACCCGACGCGGCGGCGGCGCAGGATGGTCAGGTCGAGGTCGCCGAGACCCGTGATCTCGGTGTCGCCGATCCACGCCCGCCCCTCCGTCGGGCTGTCGAGGCCGGCCATGATGTGCATGAGGGTGGACTTGCCCGAGCCGGACGGACCCATGATGGCGGTGAACTGTCCGCGGCGGATGCCGACGCTCACGTCGTCGAGCGCGCGGACGGTGCCCTCGCCCGAGCCGTAGGTCTTCTTCAGGTGCTGGACGCGGGCGGCGAGCCCGAGGTCGGTGGTCGTGATCTCCATGTCCACGACGCTATTTCCGCACTCCCGCTCGTCGCGTCGCCCCCCGGGAGCATCCCGCTACATCGCGAGGATGATCCCGCGTCCTCCCGACCCACCCCCTTGCGTTCCTCCCACCCCTCTACGGACCGCCGCAAGGGGCCGGGTCGAACGGAAGGGGGTGGGTCGGCGTCAGGCGAGGCCGTGCTCGAAAGCGAACACGACGAGCTGCACGCGGTCGCGGAGCGCGAGCTTCGTGAGGATGCGGCTGATGTGGGTCTTCACCGTGGCCTCGCTGAGGAACTCCCGCGCGGCGATCTCGGCGTTCGAGAGTCCCCGGGCGGCGAGCGCGAAGATCTCCCGCTCCCGCTCCGTCAGCTCGGCGTACTGCGGCGGCACGGGCTTCGGAGCCTCCGCGAAGTGCTCGAACAGTTCCCGGGTAGCCGAGGCCGCGATCACGCTCGACCCCGCGTGCACGGTCCGGATCGCGGCGAGCAGGAACTCCGGATCGGCGTCCTTGAGGAGGAAGCCGCTCGCCCCCTGCCGGATCGCCCGCGCCGCCGCCTCGTCGAGGTCGAACGTGGTCAGCATCACGATGCGCGGGGGTTCCGGGCGGGACAGGATCTCCGCGGTCGCGGTCAGCCCGTCCATGACCGGCATCCGGATGTCCATGAGCACCACGTCCGGCCGGGTCGCGGCGACCACGTCGAGAGCCTCGCGCCCGTTGCCCGCCTCCCCCACGACCTCGAGGTCCGGCTGGGAGGCCACGAGCATGCGGATCCCCGCCCGGAACAGCGCCTGGTCGTCCACCAGCACGACTCTGATCACTGCGGGGCTCCGATCGGAAGGCTGCTCTGGACGATGAACTGCGCACCACGGCGCTCGGCTTGCAGACTACCGCCCACGAGCTGGGCGCGCTCGCGCATGCCGATGAGCCCGTGTCCTCCGGGGGTCCCCGGCGTCGACTCGGGCGAGACGGTGTTGCGGACCTCGATGTCGACGCGATCCGGGAGCCACGCGAGATGCACGTCCACCGCGCCGTCGCCGTGGCGGATCGCGTTCGTCAGCGCCTCCTGGAGGATCCGGTAGACCGCGAGCTGGATGGCCCCCGGCGGCTCCCCCGGAGGCATGGGGTCGACCGTGACCCGCGGCTCGATGCCGGCCTGGCGCACCTGGGCGAACAGCGTCTCGAGATCGGCGAGGGTCGGCTGCGGACCGTCGCCCTGACGATGACGGAGCTGGGTGAGGAGCATCCGCACGTCGCTCAGGGCTCCGCGGGCGGTCTGCGCGATCGTGCCGAGGGCCTCCGTCGCGATCTCCGGCTTCACCGCCGCGGCATAGCGGGCACCGTCGGCCTGGGCGATGACGACGGCGAGCGAGTGGGCCACGACGTCATGCATGTCCCGCGCGATGCGCACCCGTTCCTGCTCCTCGGCGGCCAGGGCCTCGGCCTGCAGCTGCGCCGAACGCGTGCGCCGGTTGCGCAGCACGACCCGCCAGAGGAGGCCGCACACCCACGCGAACCCCAGCGCCATGATGGAGGCCGCGACGAGCAGGGTGCCTCCGGTCACGAGCTCCCAGCCGCTGCCGGAGCCGAACATGACGCCCCCGACGACGACCATGTACAGCGCGGCGACGATGCCGCCGACGATCACCGATCCGAACCCCCACCAGAGCACGCGGCGGGTGCCCCACGCGGAGGTCGCGTACAGCACGAGGAGGATCGCGAAGTCGGTCGGCAGCGGCCCGAACCCGGCCAGCATCTGCACGATGGCTCCGGCCCAGGCCGCGGCCAGCGCGAGACCGGGTGCCAGACGACCGATCGCGACACCGCCGAACAGGAACACCGACGACGAGATCAGACCGATGACGTTGACCGCGGAGGACCCGGCCACGTCCGGCTGGGGCGCATAGAACACGACCCCGAGCGGCGTCAGAAGCGCGAACAGCAGCACCGCCCCGACGATGTCGAGGACGAGGCCGGTACGGGACAGCGGACGGATCACTCCCCCACGCTACGCGAGCGGCTCGGGCGCGGCATCCGTCGCGGGATGTATCCGTCAGGCGCGGGCGAGGATCTCCCCATGCGGCACGAGGAACCAGCCGTCGCCGTCGTCGGCCCAGCGCTTCCAGGCGTCGCTGATCTCCTGCAGGTCGGCCGCGGAGGCCATCCCCTCGTCCACGAGCTGCCGGGCGAGCGCCGACTCCAGGATGCGGTCGGCCCACATCCCGCCCCACCAGGCGCGCTCCGACGGCGTCGCATAGCACCAGGTCGACGCGGTCGCCGTGACGTCTTCGAAGCCCGCCGCCCGCGCCCAGGCCAGGAGGCGGCGGCCGGCATCCGGTTCTCCGCCGTTCGCCCGGGCGGCGGCGCGGTACAGCGCGAGCCACCGGTCGAGCTCCGGCAAGACCGGGAACCACAGGAAGCCCGCGTAGTCGGCGTCGCGGGCGGCGATGAGTCCCCCGGGCTTCGCGACCCGGCGCATCTCCCGCAGTGCCTGCACCGGATCGGCGACGTGCTGCAGCACCTGGTGCGCGTGCACGACGTCGAAGGAGTCGTCGGCGAAGCTCAGCGCGTGCACGTCCTCGACGGAGAAGGCGATGTTCGCGACTCCCCGCGCGGCGGCGAGGTCGCGGGAGAGGGACAGCGCGGCGTCGTCGATCTCGGTCGCCGTGACGTGCGCGACCACACCCGCGAAGTCCACCGTGATCGATCCGGGCCCCGCTCCCACGTCGAGGAGCCGGGTCTCTGCCGTGAGGTGCGGTCGAAGGTAGGCCGCCGAGTTCGCGATGTCCCGCACACTGTGCGAGCGGAGGACGGATTCGTGGTGTCCATGCGTGTACGAGGCCATGCCCTCAGTCTGGCACTCCCGTCGACCCACCCCTTTCCGTGTGTCCCGGCCCCTTCCGGACGCCCGCAAAGGGCCGGGGCGGCGCGAACGGGGTGGGTCGACGGGCTAGAGCGCGGAGACCATCCGGCGGATCGCCTCGCGGTCGGGCTTGCCGGAGGAGAGGACGTCGAGTTCGTCCACGAGGATCAGGCGGGACGGACGCGCGTGCGCGCCGATCTCGCCGGCCACCGCTTCCCTGGCCTGGGCGAGCTGCTCGGACTCGCTGCGCCGCAGGGCCTCCCCGCGTGCCGCGACGATGACCGAGGCCTCCCCCCAGCGCTCGTCGTCGACAGCCACGACCACGGCCTGATGCAGCCCGGGCACGGCGCGGACGATGCGCTCCACCCGGTCGAGCGAGATGTTGATGCCGCCCGACACGATCACGTTGTCCGCGCGACCATGCACGCGCACCACGCCGTCCTCGAGGAGCCCGAGGTCGCCCGTCCGGTACCAGCGGATTCCGTGCTCGTCCCGCGCGAAGGTGCGCGCGGTCAGCGCCGGGTCGCCCAGATAGCCCTCCGCGAGCATGGGGCCGGCGATCCGCAGCTCGCCGTCGACCGCCCGGACGTTCACGGTGTCGAGCGGGACGCCGTCGTACACGCAGCCGCCGCTGGTCTCCGTCGAGCCGTAGGTCCGCACGAGACGGACCCCGAGGTCGGCCGCCCGCTCCCGCAGCGGCTCCGGGAGCGCCTGACCCCCGACGAGGATGGCCTCATACGCCTGCAGCGCCGCGAGCACACCCGGCTCGGCGCTCGCGTCGAGCAGCGTCGCGATCTGCGCCGGGACGAGGGAGGTGTACAGGGCCGGGAGGACGCCCGCGGTCGTAGCGTGGCGCATGCTCCGCGTGGCCTCGGCGAACGCCCGCGGTGTGAACCGTCCCTCGATCCGGGTCGGCTCCGTGCCCGCGAGGATCGAGCGCACCATCACCTGCAGCCCCGCGACGTAGCCGGCCGGCAGGGCGAGCAGCCAGCGACCGCTGCCGATCCGGGCGGCGGTGGCCTCCGCACTCGCCCGCAGGGCCTCGCCGCTCAGCGCCACCCGCTTCGGGACGCCGCTGGATCCGGAGGTCGCGATCACTGCGGCGATGCCGTCGTCCACCTCCGCCGGAGCGTCGGCGAGCATGCCGAAGCCGAGAGCCGGTCCCTCGTCGAGAGCTCGGAGCAGCGCCTCCCGCAGGAGCACGGTGTCTTCCGCGTCGGTCGGGATGAGGGCGGTCACGATCGTCTCTCCGGCTCAGTAGTGCCAGGGGAAGGACGACCAATCGGGGGCGCGCTTCTCGAGGAACGAATCCCGCCCCTCCACGGCCTCGTCCGTGCCGTACGCGAGGCGGGTGGCCTCGCCCGCGAACACCTGCTGCCCGACGAGCCCGTCGTCGACGGCGTTGAAGGCGAACTTCAGCATCCGGATCGCCGTCGGCGACTTCGTCAGCACGGTGCGCGCCATCTTCAGCGCCTCGCGCTCGAGTTCGGCGTGCGGCACCACGCGGTTCACGGCCCCCGCCTCGTAGGCCCGCTGCGCCGAGTACTCCTCGGCGAGGAAGAACACCTCCCGCGCGAACTTCTGTCCCGTCTGCCGGGCCATGTAGGCGGAGCCGTATCCCGCGTCGAAGCTGCCGACGTCGGCATCCGTCTGCTTGAAGCGCGCGTGCTCGGCCGACGCGATTGTCAGGTCGCACACCACGTGCAGCGAGTGCCCGCCACCCGCCGCCCACCCGGGGACCACGGCGATGACGACCTTCGGCATGAACCGGATGAGCCGCTGCACCTCGAGGATGTGCAAACGCCCGACAGCCGCCGCGGACGCTCCGCTGACGACGGCGGTCTCGGCGTCCGAGTATTTGTACCCGTCGCGGCCGCGGATGCGCTGATCCCCTCCGGAGCAGAACGCCCAGCCGCCGTCCTTCGGGCTCGGTCCGTTGCCGGTCAGCAGCACCGCCCCGATCCGCGCGTCCTGCCGTGCGATGTCGAGCGCCCGGTAGAGCTCGTCGACCGTGTGCGGGCGGAAGGCGTTGCGCACCTCGGGTCGGTGGAAGGCGATGCGGGCGACCCCGCCGTCGCGGCTCACGTGCGCCGTGATGTCGGTGTAGTGCTCGGCGCCGGGCGCCAGCTCCCACTCGGCGGGATCGAACAGGTCGGAGACGAAGGCATCGGTCACGGTCTTCAGCCTATTCCCCGGGCACGCGCCGTCTTCATCCACCCGTCGACGATGTCCCAGGCCGGGAAGGCCACGAGGCCGACGCCGGTGATCACCGTGAGCACGCGCATCGTGTCGGCATCCACCCCGTTGTCCGTGAACACGAACTCCAGGAAGGCCGGGTTGAGGAGCTCGCCCTGCAGGAGCAGGGTGAGGGCCCACACGGCGAAGGCGACGGCGAGGACGGTGTTCACGACGGCCGCGGCGACGGTCCACCGCCGACGCGCGTACACGGCGACGGCCAGGACGGCCTCCGCGATCATGAGCGCGAGGAGGATGCCGATGCCCACCGGCCAGAGCGCGGGCGCCAGGATCGGGATGGGGTCGCCGCCGGTCGGGAAGAATCCGAGCGTCGCGTCCCACACGATCGCGCCGATGCCGGCGAGGAGGAACACGAGCGAGGCGATCACGTCGGCGCGGGCGGCCCCGTGCTCCGTCGGCTCCGGAAGCTGGTCCACGTTCCATCGCACGCCGGTGTCGGCGCCGGCGCGCTCCAGCACGACGAAGACGAGCGTGACCCAGAAGCACAGGTGCACGATCACCGACAGCGTGACCGAGACGACCGCGCCGATGACCTCGCCGGGTCCGCCGCCGGTGATCAGCTGCCCGATCGCGACGCCCACCGCGGCGAACGGCGGCACGATGAACAGGAGCAGCTTCAGCAGCCGCCACCAGGTGAGGTAGTACCGAGGGCCGATGAGGTGCAGCGGGCGGTCGGCGTATCCGGCGGCGAGGATGCCCGGGTCGCCGAGGTCGGTGAGGACGGCGCGCTCCGCCTCCTCCGGGCTCTCGCCCTGTTCCCGCCGCGCGTCGACGGCGTCGGCGATGGCGGCTTCGAGTTCGGCGCGGACCTCGTCCTGCGTATCCGGCGCGAGGCTGCGGATCGTGGCGCTGATGTAGCGCTCGGTGAGGGTGCTCGCGGTCATGTCAGTTCTCCTCGGGGGTGAGGGAGGCGATCGCGGTGGTGAGCGCGCGCCATTCGTCGGTGAGGGTGTCGGCCAGCCGGGTCCCGGCCTCCGAGGTGCGATAGAACTTGCGGGGCCGGGCCTCGTCGGTGTTCCACTCGCTCGTCAGGTACTCCTGCTTCTCCAGACGGCGGAGCAGCGGATAGAGCGTGTTCGCATCGGTGGCGAACCCGCGGCTCTCGAGTTGCTCGAGCAGCGCATACCCGTACTCCGGCGTGCGCAGCAGCTGCAGGCAGGCGAGCACCACGGTGCCGCGGCGCAGTTCCTGCAGATGCGTGTCGAGCGTCTCATTCATGTCGATCACAGTAGTGTGTGTCACACACCATTGTCAACGGCACATATACGCGCGACATCCTGTCGAGGGGTCGTGGCGCACAATGGGGTCATGATCCCCGCCGTCACGGAGCTCCTCGATTCCGCCCGCGTCGTCGCCCTGCCGATGCAGACCCGCTTCCGCGGCGTCGACACCCGGGAGGCCCTGCTGTTCGAGGGGCCGGAGGGCTGGGCGGAGTTCTCCCCGTTCGTCGAGTACGACGATGCCGAGGCCGCGACCTGGCTGGCCGCCGCGATCGACTACGCCTACGCGCCGCAGCCCGCGCCGCTGCGGGAGCGGGTCGGCGTCAACGCCACCGTGCCCGCCGTCGACGCCGCCCGCGTGCCCGAGGTCCTCGCGCGGTTCTCCGGGTGCCGGACCGCGAAGGTCAAGGTCGCCGAGCCGGGACAGGTGCTGGCGGACGACGTCGCCCGGGTCCAGGCGGTCCGCGAGGTGCTCGGGCCGGAGGGTCGCATCCGGATCGACGCGAACGGCCTCTGGAACGTCGACGAGGCCGAGCACGCCGTGCACGCCCTCGCCGCCTTCGATCTGGAGTACGTCGAGCAGCCCTGCGCGTCGGTGCCCGAGCTCGTCGAGCTGCGCCGGCGCATCGCCTACATGGGGATCCCGGTCGCCGCGGACGAGAGCATCCGGAAGTCCGGCGACCCCCTCGCCGTCGCGCGCGCGGGCGCGGCGGACATCGTCGTCATCAAGGCCCAGCCGCTGGGCGGCCTGACCCATGCCCTGCAGATCGTCACCGCGGCCGGCCTCCCCGCGGTCGTCTCCAGCGCCCTGGACACCGCGATCGGCCTGTCGCAGGGGGCCGCGCTGGCCGCCGCGCTCCCCACCCTCGACTACGACTGCGGTCTGGGCACGGCCTCCCTGTTCCAGGACGACGTCGCCGACCTCCGCCCCGTGGACGGCGCGATCCCGGTGGGGCGCCTGTCCCCCGACCCGGCAGCGCTCACCCGGCTCGCCGCCGCGGACGAGCGTCGGGAGTGGTGGCTGGCCCGACTGGCCCGCTGCCACCACGAGCTGCTCGCAGCCCGCAGCGCCTAGGACTCGACGAGGAGCTCCACGAGCCGCCCGAGCTCCTCGCCGCCGGAGTGCCGCAGGGCCGCGTCGTCACGACCGGCCATGGCACCGCGGACCGTCATGCCCTCCCAGAGGATCATGAGCATGCGCGCCGCATCGGTCGCGGGCAGCCGGAGACGCAGCGTGCCCGCCGCCTCCACGATGTCCTCCACGATGCGCGCGATGCTCGCCACCATCTCGCGCTCCTGGGCGAGGTACGCCTCGCCGAACTGCGGATCGCGCAGGGCGCGGATGCGGATCTCGCTCATCAGCATCACACCCAGGCGGTCGTCGCTGCCGAGCTCCATGATCTGCTGGACGAGATCCTTCGGGTCGCAGTCGTCGGCGAGCTCACCGTCCGCCCGCATCTGCTCCACGCGAGTCCGCACGGCTGCCACCCTCGCGTCGGCGACCCCGGCCGCGAGGGTCAGGAACAGCTCGTCCTTCGAGTCGAAGTTCGAGTAGAACGCCCCGCGCGTGAAGCCGGCGCGCTCGCAGACCGCCTCGACCGAGGCACCGTCCAGGCCGACCTCGGCGAACACCTGCGCGGCGGCCTCCAGCAGACGCGCCTTCGTGTTCTCCCGGCTGCGGGTGGCGGGTGACGACATCGGAACCTCCTGGCCTTCCCTCTCGACGATTCACACCCGGTGCACAGACTCCGGATGGCGGATGACCTTACGATACATCTATGTATCGGATACACCTGTGTATCCACCCGGCACCCCACGGAGATTCGCGTGTCCACACTCCTCTCGTCCCTCGGACGCTGGTCCTTCCGCCACCCATGGCGCGTCCTCGTCTCCTGGCTCCTCGCCCTCGGCATCGCCGGAGCTGGAGCCGTGGTCCTCGGTGCCGGCACCGACAACACGTTCTCCATCCCCGGGACCGAGTCCCAGGCCGGCCTCGAGCAGCTCTCCCGCTCCTTCCCCCAGGTGAGCGGCACGAACGCCCAGTTCATCGTCGTGGCCGCGGACGGCGACGAGATCACCGATGACGCGTACCGCGAGCCGATCGAGGACGCCGTGTCGGAGCTCGGCGACCTCGACGAGGTCCTCGCCGCCACCTCGCCGTACGACGAGATGGTCAACGGCATGATCAACGACGACGACACGGCGGCAATCGTGCGCCTGCAATTCGACGGCGAGTCCACCGACGTCTCCGAGGAGACGAAGGACGCCCTGCGCTCCACCGTCGACGAGCTCGCGGCAGAGCTCCCCGACGGTGCGCAGGCCTCTCTCGGCGGCGACCTCTTCGCGATCTCGATCCCCGGCGTCACGCTCACCGAGGCCGTGGGCCTGCTCATCGCGCTCCTCGTGCTCATCGTCACGTTCCGCTCGTTCGTCGTCGCCGGACTCCCCCTGCTCACCGCCATCCTCGGCGTCGGCATCTCCATGGCCGGGATCTTCACGGCGACCGCCTTCGCGACCGTCTCCTCCACCACGCCGCTGCTCGCCCTGATGCTCGGGCTCGCGGTCGGGATCGACTATGCGCTCTTCATCGTCGCGCGCCACCAGGACCAGGTCCGGGACGGCGTTGAACCTGAGGAGTCGGCCGCCCGCGCGGTCGGCACGGCGGGATCGGCGGTCGTCTTCGCCGGCGTCACCGTGCTCATCGCGCTGATCGGCCTGGGCTTCGCGGGCATCCCGTTCCTCACCACCATGGGCGTCGCGGCGTCCGTGGCCGTCGCGGTCGCCGTGGCGATCGCGGTGACCCTGACCCCCGCCCTGCTCGGATTCCTCAAGGGCCGCGTGGCCGGACGGCCGAAGCGCGCGAAGGCCCCGAAGAAGGCGGCCGCGAAGGACGCCGTCACGAAGCCCCGCGGCAGCCGTCGGTGGGTGGAGGGCGTGACGAAGCACCCCGTCCTCGTCTCCCTCGCGGTCGTCCTCGGACTCGGCATCGTCGCCGTCCCCGCCCTCAGCCTCGACCTCGCCCTGCCGAACGCCGGCGTCCTGCCGAAGGACTCCGAGGCACGGCAGAACTACGACCTCGTCGGCGAGCAGTTCGGCCCCGGCTTCAACGGCCCCCTCATCCTCACCGGCACCATCGTCACCTCCACCGACCCCCTCGGTCTCATGGAAGACCTCGGAGACGCGGTGGCCGAGGTTCCCGGCGTGAAGGAGGTCGCCCTCGCGACGCCGAACGAGACCGCCGACACCGGCATCGTCCAGATCATCCCGGAGACGGCTCCCGACGACCCCGCGACGGCCGACCTCGTGCGCGAGCTCCGCAGCCACCACGACGAGTGGCTGGACGAGTTCGGCATCGACCTCAAGGTCACCGGTTTCACCGCCGTCGGCATCGACATCTCGGATCAGCTCGGGGCGGCTCTGCTGCCCTTCGGGATCTTCGTTATCGGTCTCTCGCTGATCCTCCTCACCATCGTGTTCCGCTCCCTCTGGGTGCCGATCACCGCCGCAGCCGGTTACCTGCTGTCGATCGTCGCCGCCTTCGGCGTCGTCGGGGCGGTCTTCGAGTGGGGCTGGTTCGCCGACCTCCTGCACGTCGCGAAGGTCGGCCCGATCATCAGCTTCATGCCGATCATCCTCATGGGCGTGCTCTTCGGCCTGGCGATGGACTACCAGGTGTTCCTCGTGTCGCGGATGCGCGAGGACTTCGTGCACGATCCTGACCTCCGGCCGGGTGCGGGATCGGTGAACCGCGCCACCCGACGGGCCGCAGCTCTGCGCGCCGTACGGAGCGGGTTCACCGGTTCGGCGAAGGTCGTCACGGCGGCCGGCCTCATCATGTTCGCGGTGTTCGTCGCCTTCGTGCCCGAGGGCGACTCCTCCCTCAAGCCCATCGCCCTCGGACTCGCCGCCGGCATCGCCTTCGACGCCTTCCTCGTGCGTATGACGCTGATCCCGGCGCTCATGGCGATCCTCGGCGAGCGCGCCTGGGAGATCCCGTCCTGGCTGGAGCGGATCCTCCCCCGCGTGGACATCGAGGGCGAGGCGGTGGAACGCGAACGGCACCTCGAGGCGTGGCCGGGCGACGGGTCGCTCGTCGCGGCCGACGACCTGGAGTTCGGCGCCGGCCCCTCGACGACGGAGGGACTGTCGCTGCGGCTCGCACCCGGCGCGGCCCTGGTCGCGAGCGGCGCGGACGCCGGGACGCTGCGGGCCCTCGCTCTCACCGTCGGCGCCCGCATCGCCCCGGCCGACGGACGCCTCCGTGTCGCCGGACACCTGCTCCCCGGTCGTGCGGCCTGGGTCCGTTCCCACGTGGGCTGCGTGCTCGCGGGAGACGACGCCCCGGTGCTCGCCGACCTCCGCGAAGCCCTCCGCGGTCGTTCCGAGCTCGTGGTGATCGACGGCGCGGACCGGCTCCGCGGCGGCGAGCGCGACCAGGTCGCCGCGATGCTGCGCGACGCGAGGTCGCGCCGAGAGCTCGCCGTCTTCGCCACCGCCGTCGATCCCGACGCGGCCCGTTCCCTCCTCGCGGACGCCGGATGGCCGTCCGCCGACGTACTCGACACGCGCGCGCCCCGCCCGAGCGCCGCAGAAACGACCGAGGTGCCCGCATGACCCTCCCCCTCGAGCGCGCCCGCTCACGTAAGCCCATCACCTGGCTCACGATCCTCGGCGTCCTGCTGCTGCCCGCCGCGATCGGCGGCATCCTCATGGCGGCGCTCTACAACCCGACCGAGCGCCTCGACTCCATGACCGCGGCGATCGTGAACCTCGACGAACCCGTCGAGATCGACGGCCAGACCGCTCCCCTCGGGCGGCAGCTCGCGTCCGGGCTCGTCGAGGGCTCGGACGATCTCGACTCGAACCTCACGTGGGTCATCTCCAACGAGGAGGACGCCGCCGACGGGCTCGCCGACGGCACCTACCAGGCCGTCATCACGATCCCCGAGGACTTCTCGGCCGCGGCGACCTCCGCAGGTCAGGCGGTCGCGGACGGCGGCGGGGACGCGGAGCAGGCGACGATCCAGGTGACGACGCCCGACGACGGCCTCGTGGCGGACGACCTCATCACCGGGCAGATCGCCGACGTGGCGGCCTCGACGCTCGGCACCACGCTGTCCGAGGCCACAACGGAGAACATCCTCGTCGGCTTCACCACCATCGGGGACCAGATCGGCGACGCGGCGGATGGGGCCCTGGAGCTGGCGAAGGGGGCCCGTGACGCGGCGACCGGCGCTGCGGCCCTCCCGGAGGGTGCGACGCAGCTCGCCGCGGGTGCCGGAGAGCTTGGTACCGGGGCCTCGACCCTCGCGTCCGGCCTCGACACGATCGCGGGGCAGACGCGGCAGGCGGCGACCGGCGCCGGCACCATCGGGGCGGGACTCACCTCCGGCGCGACCGAGCTCCAGGGCCGGGTCGCCGACGTGCAGCAGCTCACGGGCGGGATCCAGTCGGCGGCCGCGGCCGCCGGATCCGCTGCGGGCGAGTCCGCCGCGGTCGCGCAGGGTCTCGGGACGATGGCGGCCACGGCGTGCGTCGCCGATCCGAGCTCGGCGGAGTGCGAGCAGCTCTCCGCCCTCGCAAAGCAGGCGGTGGCAGCAGCGACCTCGGCCGGGACCGCCGCCGGCATCCTCAACGACAAGCAGGTGGCCGAGGGCGTGGCCGCGCTTCCCGGGTCCTTCTCCACGCTGGCCACCCAGCTCGGCCAGGCGGGTGCCGGGGCGACCGAGCTCGCCGGCGGGCTCAACCGCCTCGCGACCGAGGGCGTGGACCAGTCGGCCGCAGGAGCGCGGGCACTGTCGTCCGGCGCGACGCAGCTCGCCGACGGTGCGACCCAGCTCGCCGACGGCAGCACGGAGCTCGCCACCGGCCTCGACACCCTCGCGACCGGCACCGGCGACCTCGCGGGCGGACTGCGCACCGCGGCCGACTCCCTCCCGTCCTTCAGCGACGAGGAGTCGACGTCGCTGGCGTCGGTGATCGCTGATCCGGTGGCGACCGACTCCTCGATGGGCTCGCTCTTCGGCCCCACCGCGATCCCGCTGCTCACCGCGGTGGTGCTGTGGTTCGGCGGTCTCGCGTCGTTCCTCGTCCTCCGCGCGCACACGGCGCGCACGCTCACCTCACGACGCTCCTCCGCCTCCCTCACCCTCCGCGCGTTCTGGCCGGCCGCGGCGATCGGCGCGGCCCAGGGTCTGCTCGTCTCGCTCATCGTGCAGATCGTGGCCGACTACGACGTCGCGGAGTGGTGGGCCTTCGCGGGAACCGCCGTCCTCGCCGGGGTGGTGTTCGCCGCGGTGAACCAGGCCCTCGTGGCGGTGTTCGGCGGCATCGGACGCTGGATCGCCGCACTGATCGGTGTCATCGCCGTGGCGACGGGACTCATCTCGACCGTGCCCGACTGGCTCGCGAGCATCGGGGCCGCCCTCCCGACCGCACCGGCCTTCGCGGGTCTCGTGGAGGCGAGCGGGGCCGCCGTCGCCGCCCTCGTCGTCTGGGGCGTGCTCTCGCTCGTCGCCACGACGGTGGTCGTCGCGGTCCGCCGCACGACCACGGCGCGAGCCGTCGTCACCGCCTGACCCCGGGCACAGCTGCGGAGATCACGCACGACACGCCGCCGGGCACCCCGCTCCAGCGGCGTGTCGTGTGGCGATCTCCGAAACAGTGCACGGACGCGACGACGGTACCCCGTACCCTCGTGCCATGCGCCGACCGTTCATGGACACTCCGGACCAGCTCGCGACTCTCGAAGGACAGCAGTATCTCGTGCTCCGGCCGACCGGGGCCGTCGCCGCGGAATACCGGGCCATCCAGGAGGCCGCGCTCGGTCGTCTGGACACGCCGCTCCGGCATCCGCACACGGAGCACGTGACCCTTCGCGGCTTCTTCGAGCCGGAGCGTCGGGAGGAGCTGCGGGCCGTGATCCGGGCCTGGGCCGGGGAACAGGGTCCTCTCGAGCTCACCGCCGACGCCGTGGACGTCTTCCCCGCGCCGTGGCAGATCGTGATCCTGCGCCTCGCCCGCACGCCCGCGCTCGTGCACGCGTACGCCTCGCTGACGGAGCTGCTCCGGCGGACGGATCTCCGCCGCCTCGACGAGCTCTCCGTCGAGGACTGGACCTTCCACCTCTCGGTGCTCTACGGCAAGACGCTGGATGCCGAGACGTGGCAGCAGCTCGCCGCCACCGAGGTCCGTCCGCTCCTCCCTGCGCCGACGGAGGTCGTCACCGAGGTCGAGTTCGTCTGGTACGAGGGCGGCGTCGAGCACGCCGAGGTCATCCCCCTCGGCGGCTGAGCCCTGCTCCGGCGGGCACGACTTCGGAGATTTGCGGACGACACGCCGTGACCGAGCCGCGCCCGTCGGCGTGTCCCTCGCGATCTCCGAAGCTGTGCTCGGTGGGCTCAGCTCAGGCCGGAGTAGGCGTGCAGGCCCTTGAAGAAGACGTTGACGATGGTGAAGTTGAAGATCACGGCGGTGAAGCCGACGATCGAGAGCCAGGCCGAGGGGTTGCCGCGCCAGCCACGCGTCGCCCTGGCGTGGATGTACCCGGCGTAGAGCACCCAGATCACGAATGTCCAGGTCTCCTTCACGTCGAAGCCCCAGAAGCGGCTCCAGGCGTAGTACGCCCAGATGGACCCGGCGATGAGCGTGAAGGTCCAGAGGATGAAGCCGATGATCGTGAACAGGTACGCCAGGCTTTCCAGGCGCTCCGCCGGCGGGAAGGTGCGCAGGAAGCCGGGGCCGGTCTTCGCCGCGCCCTCGCCGAGCAGCCGCTCGCGTCGCGCCTGCATGAGCTGGATCACCGAGAGCGCGAAGGCGAGGGCGAAGAACGCGGTCGCGAGCGAGGCGACGAACACGTGGATGATGAGCCAGACGCTCTTCAGCGGGTCCATCAGCGGGGAGACCTCGACGTAGAAGTTCGTCGCGCCGAGGCCCAGGAGGACCACCACGAGGCCCGTGATGAAGGTGCCGAGGAAGCGCAGGTCGAGGCGGGTGAGCACCGCCAGATAGACCGCGATGATGAGCAGCGTTCCGACCATGCCGAACTCGTACAGGTTCGCCCACGGCACCCGACCGGCCGCGATGCCGCGCGTCACAGCGGCGGCGAGGTGGAACACGAAGCCCAGCACCGTGAGCGAGGTGCCGATTCGCGCCATGACGAAGCGCTGCGGCTTCGGAGCTCCGGGCGCATCGACGGGCGCGGAAGCCGAGACGCCACCGGAACGACCGGCGGCCACGAGCTCGCCCTCGCGGACGGTGTGGGCGTCGGCCGTCGCCTGCGAGCGGCGCGCGAGATCGAAGGCGTAGGCCACGAAGGCCGCCGCGTAGATCGCGATCGCCGTCCACAGCAGGACGGGCGAGATCACGGTGAGCTCGAGCATGGTGTCAGTCTACTTTCCGGGTGCCGGGGCCGCAGGGTCCGCGACGGCGTCCGCGGCATCCTCGTCGGCGTCTTCAGGGGTACGGGCGATCGTGCCGCCCGCGGCGTCGAGCAGCCGGGCGTGGCCGGCACGGAGGTCGTCCACGGCGCGGGCGAGCGTGGGGTCTTCCCCTCGGGCCAGCGCCGCGTACTCGAGGTCGACCGCGCCGTCCGCCGCGGTGGCCTTCACCCACACGCGCCGACGCGGCACGAACAGGGCGAGCATGAGGCCACCGAGCGCCAGCAGTGCGAACCCGAGCACGAACACCCCGGACTCGTCGCGGTGGATCTGCAGGGAGGCGAAGCGCTTGACGGACTCCGAGGCGTCGGTGGCGCCCTCCGGCGACTCGTCGTCGAAGGTGACCGACCCCAGGCCGTTCGGCAGCTGCGCGGTCTCACCCGGTGACAGCTCGATCGACTCCACGTCGGTGCTGCGTCCGGTGAGCTTGGTCATGTCGGAGGTGTCGAGCACGTAGACCGAGCGCGGCACGCCGTCGTTGATCCCGAGGTCGCCCGTGTACACGTCGAGCGTGAGCGTCGGGTTGGTGAGGTCGGGGTAGGCGGAGAAGAAGGCGCCCGTGTCGAGCACGCCGGTGGTCGGGTAGAAGAAGCCGACGAGGCCCACCTGCTCGGCCAGGCCGTCCGGCACCTTGAGCACGCCGAGCGAGGTCATGTTGTTGTCCTGCGGGAGGAACGGCGTGCTGTTGTGGAACACCACGTTGCCCTCGGGGTCGCGCACGGTGACCGTCGGGGCGTACCCGTTGCCGAGCAGGAACACGTCGTCGTCGGCCACGCCCAGCGGCTCGTTGACCTTGACGGCGCCCTCGCGCTCCTCGCCGTTCTCCTGGATGGTCATGTTCGCGGAGAAGTTCCCGGCCTGGCCGGAGCCGGGCTCGCCGAACGGCTGATACGTGACGTCGAAGGAGTCCAGCCGCATCGAGTACGGCGCGAAGGAGTCGTCGGCCACGAAGCGCCCGCGGTTCATGGAGTCGTAGTCGAGCAGCGTGTTGGCGAAGGTCTCCCCCTCGACGAGCACGCGCTGGCCCGTGTACGCGAAGCCGCCGCCGACGCCGATCGTCACGAGCACGCCGACGAGGGCGAGGTGGAAGAGCAGGTTGCCCGTCTCCCGCCAGTAGCCGCGCTCGGCCGACACCGAGTACGTGCGGCCGCGGTCGTAGCGCTCCACGCGGTAGCCGAGCGCCTTGAGCTGCTTCGTGGCGACGTCGATCGAGGCGGCGGCCTCCGCGGCGGCGTCGCCCGTGCGCGCGCCGGAGTCGGCGACGGTGTCGCGGGTGACGGCGCGGTAGTCCTCCAGGCGGCGGAGCCGGGCCGGCGTGCGCGGCGGGCGGGCCTGCAGCGCCTTGGCGTGGTGCTTGATGCGCGGGATGACGCAGCCGACGAGCGAGGTGAACAGCAGCAGGTAGATCGCCGAGAACCAGGGCGACAGGTACACGTCGAAGAGCTTGAGCGCGTCGAGCACCGGGAACAGGTCGGGGTTGTCGCGCTCCCACTGCGTCACGCCGTTCGGGTCGGCCATCCGCTGCGGGAAGATCGATCCGGGGATGGCCGCGATCGCCAGCACGAGCAGCAGGACGAGCGCCGTGCGCATCGAGGTGAGCTGACGCCACCCCCATCGGAGCCAGCCGACGAACCCGAGCCGCGGCTGGGTGATCGTGTCGTCGCCGTCGACGTGGTCGGACGGGCGGAGCGGATCGCTGGAGTCGGTGGTCACGGCACCCTTGTTCTTCGTCATGGTCGTCTCGGAGCGGTCAGAGCGGGAGGATGACACTGCCGATCACCGCCGTCAATCGGGACATGATGTCGGTCCACAGGCCGGTGACCATCAGGACACCGAGGAGGATCAGCAGCACGCCGCCGAGGATGTTCACGACCCGGATGTGGCGGCGCAGGAACCCGATGGCCTTGGTCGCCCAGCCGAAGCCGAGGGCGACGAGCAGGAACGGGATGCCGAGGCCCAGGGAGTACGCGAGGCCGAGGAGGCCCGCGCGCACGGGGTCGCCCGCGTTGAAGGAGAGCGCGAGGATGGCGGCCAGCGTGGGGCCCATGCAGGGCGCCCAGCCGATGCCGAGCGCGACGCCGAGGAGCGGGGCCCCGACCATCCCGGCCTTCGAGTCGACGTGGAAGCGGAGCTCCTTCTGCGCGAACCCGAAGAGCCCGAGGAAGACCAGGCCCATCGCGATGATGACGACGCCGAGGATGCGGGTGATGAGGTCGCCCCACTGGAGCAGGAACACGCCGGCGGTGCCGCCGAGCACCGTGTAGAGGATGAAGACCACGGTGAAGCCGAGGATGAACAGCAGCACGCCGAGGACCAGGCGGCTGCGCGTCGCCGTCTGGGTGGCGCCGTCGCCGGTCGTCGAGGTGTTCCGCGGCGTGACGGCTCCCCCGAGGAAGCCGAGGTAACCCGGAACGAGTGGGAGCACGCACGGCGAGAGGAACGAGACGAGTCCGGCGAGCATCGCCACCGGGACCGCGATCCAGAGGGCTCCGGATCCGATGATCGCGTCGGGGTTCACGACGACCTCGCGGACATCAGGAGTCCTCCGCCAGCGCGTCCTTGACGAGCGTGGAGAGCACGGAGGTGCCGTCGATCGGACCGATGATCTTCGCGGCGACGCGGCCCTGCTTGTCGAGCACGAGCGTGGTGGGGGTGGCCGAGATCGGCACGACCTTGGCGAAGGCGAGCTTGGCCTGGGCGGTGTCCACGTCGATGAGGCTCGGGTACGTGATCCCGAACTCATCGGCGAACGCGACCGCCGTGTCGGCCTGGTCCCGCGTGTTGATGCCGATGAACTGCACGTCCGCGTCGCTGTGTTCCTGCCAGACCGCCTCCAGGTCGGACGCCTCGACGCGGCACGGGGCGCAGCCGGCATACCAGAAGTTGACGACCGCGACCTTCCCGGCGATGTCAGCGCTGTCGAAGTCCTCGCCATGCTCCGTGACCCCGGCGAACTCGACCGGCTCCCCGCGCTCGGCGACGGGGATCTCGACGATCGCGCCGTCGGCGGCGACGTAGCCGGTGTTCTCGCCGTTCAGGAACGATTCGCTCACGGCGTCGGGAGCGCAGGCACTCAGACCGACGGCGAGCACCGCAGCGAGCGCGGCTCCGCCCAGGCGGCCGAGGGGCCGAAGACGGGAGGGGCGGCCGTTGCGGATCGGGTGAATCCTGGAAGCGCGGGACACGTCTCCGAGTTTACGCAGAGCTTCCTATGCATCGGCCGGGTACCCCCGGGGGAGTCAGAAGCGCGCGAGCACGTCGTCCACCCCGGCGCGGAACCGCGGACAGGTCGCGATGTCGTGCGCCCGGCACCCCATGGCGTGCTCTGTCATCTCCCGCGATCGCCGCATCTCCTCCATCCGCCGGTCGAGGTCGTCGAGATGCTGCTGCAGCACCTGATGCCGCCCGGCGCTGCCGTCGTCGAGGAGCACGGCGATCTGGTCGAGGCTCATCCCGGCAGCCTTGCTGCGCTGGATGACGGCGATGCGCACGACCTCGTCCTCGCCGTACCGACGCCGGCCCGCCGGGTCGCGGGGCGGCCGGAGCAGTCCAACGGTCTCCCAGTGCCGCAGCACGTTCGTCGGCATCTCGAACCGCGCGGCGACCTCGCCGACGGACCACGGGTGCGCGTCACTTGACTTCATGTTGACATGAAGTCACAGACTGGTGCCGAACGCAAGACGCGAGAAGGGAACCCCCATGTACGACGCGATCGTGATCGGTGCCGGTCCGGCCGGACTCCAGGCGGCGCTGACCCTCGGACGGATGCACCGGCCCGTGCTCCTGCTGGACTCGGGCGAGTACCGCAACGGCACCGTGCAGCACATGCACAACATGATCGGCGCCGACGGGAAGGCCCCGGCGGACCTCCGCGCCCAGGCCCGCACGGAGCTCGCGGCCTATGCGGACGTCGAGACGCGGGACGTCGCGGCGCAGCGGATCTCGGGCGACGCGGAGACGGGCTTCTCGGTGAGCCTCGCCGACGGGTCGGTGGCCGACGCCCGACGGGTGATCCTGGCGACCGGCGTCGCGGACGACCTCCCGCCGGTGCCGGGTCTCGCCGAGCTCTGGGGCATCCGGGGCTTCAGCTGCCCGTTCTGCGACGGACACGAGCACGCCGGGAAGCCGATCGCGATCCTCGGGGCGGCTCCCCGAGCGGCCCATCTGATCGGGTTGCTCGGCCGTCTCGTCGGCGAGATCACGGTGGTCCCGGTGGGCGAGCTGTTCGCCGCGGAGGACCGTGTCGCGCTGGAGGAGTTCGGGGTGCGGGTGGCCTCCGCTCCGGTCGAGGCTGTCGCCGCGCACGGAGACGGAGTGCGGGTGCGCAGCGCCGAGGGCGACCTCGACGTCGCGGGGGTGTTCGTGGCCTCCGGCACGATGCGGCACCGGGCGCCCTTCGCCGCGGAGCTCGGGCTGCGGCTCCTGGAGTCGGGGTCCATCGAGATCGACGAGTTCGGGAGGACGTCGCTTCCGGGGGTCTTCGCGGCGGGCGACCTCGCCCATCGTGCGACCCTCCCCGGCCCGATGGCCTCGGTCCTCCTCGCCGCCGCCGCGGGACAGCTCGCCGCGGTGGGGGTGCTCCAGTCCCTCTGACTTCGAATCGCCCGATTGGTCCCATTTCCGGGCCGGATGGGGCCATTCAGGCGATTCGAACGGGGATCAGACGGCCCCGACGTCGACAGCACCGCCGGTCGCGGCGGGCTCGGCGTACGAGACCTCGCGCCAGACGTCGCCCACGCGCGCGAACGAGGTCACACTCGACAGGGCGCAGCGGCGGGTCCGCGGGTCGTGCTGCAGCGGCAGGCCGGCGACCCGGAGGTGCGTGATCCAGATCGGCGCCTGATGCGACACCATCACGATGTCCCCCGCGGTCGGGATCTCGGCCGCGGCCGTCCAGGCCTCGTCCATCACCCCGAGCATGCGCTCCGCGATCGAGGCGTACGGCTCCCCCCAGCTCGGCAGCGACGGCTGACGCAGGTGCCACCAGTTCATCGGGTTCATCAGCGACCGTCGCATCCGGGTGCCCTCGAACACGTTCGTCGGCTCGATCAGACGGATGTCCGTCTCGGGCTCGAGGTCGAACACCTCCGCGAACGGGGCCGCCGACTCCTGCGCACGCTCCAGCGGTGACGCGAACAGGGCGGTCACCGCATCGCCGAGCCCCGCCACGTGCTCCGCCGCCGCCTGCGCCATCTCCTCCCCCGCGGTGCTGAGGTGATAGTCGGGCAGCCGTCCGTAGAGCACGCGGGACGGGTTGTGCACCTCACCGTGGCGAACGAGGTGCAGAAGTGATGCCGCCACGTCAGACCTCGCGGTAGCGGGAGTCGCCGAACCCGAGGATCAGATAGCCGATGTAGGGGAACAGGAACAGCAGGAAGAAGGAGAACACCCCGCCCTTGCCGAAGCGTGCGCCGAGCTTGAACGCGACGATGACCCCGAGGATGAAGTTCGCGATCGGCACGAGGTAGAGCAGGGCGAACCAGCCCGACATCCCGGCGATCTTCACGAGGAACACGACGTTCACGATCGGGATGATCGCGAGGATGCCGGGGTACCCCGCCTTCGTGAAGACCTTCCACAGCCCGACGACGACGAGGATGTAGAAGATGAGGGCGATGAGTCCCGTCGTGCCGGAGAAGATCGCGCCGAACAGATCGGGAAGGCCGTTGCCGTCCGAGATGGAGAGGTTCATGGGGGTCCGCCTTTCGTCGTGGCGATCCTACTGAGGTGCCGCTGCTCCGCGCTGGCGACCCGGCCGGGAAGGGCCGGGACGCCCGCGTAGACTGGGCGGGTTCATCTTTCCCCGGATCAGGAGGAATCCTCCGTGCTGCGCACCCACTCCGCAGGCTCCCTGCGCGCCGAGAACATCGGTCAGACCGTCACCCTCACCGGGTGGGTCGATCGTCGTCGTGACCACGGAGGCGTCGCGTTCATCGATCTGCGGGACGCGTCCGGCATCGCCCAGGTCGTCATCCGCGACGAGGAGATCGCCCACCCGCTGCGCAACGAGTTCGTCCTCAAGGTCACCGGCGAGGTGTCGCGGCGCCCCGAGGGCAACGCGAACCCGAACCTCCCTTCCGGCGAGATCGAGGTCATCGCGGCCGACGTCGAAGTGCTGAACGAGTCGGCCCCGCTGCCGTTCCAGGTCTCGACCGCTCTGGCCGACACCGAGACCGTCGGCGAGGAGGCGCGCCTGAAGTATCGCTACCTCGACCTCCGCCGCCCGGCCGCCGCCTCCGCGCTGCGCCTGCGGTCCGACGTCTACAAGGCGATCCGCGACGTGCTGCACGCCGAGGACTTCACCGAGGTCGAGACCCCGACCCTCACCCGTTCCACGCCGGAGGGCGCCCGCGACTTCGTCGTCCCGGCCCGTCTGCACCCGGGCAGCTGGTACGCCCTGCCCCAGTCGCCGCAGCTCTTCAAGCAGCTGCTCATGGTCGGCGGTGTGGAGAAGTACTTCCAGATCGCCCGCTGCTACCGCGACGAGGACTTCCGCGCCGACCGTCAGCCCGAGTTCACGCAGCTCGACATCGAGATGAGCTTCGTCGACCAGGAGGACGTGATCGCCCTCATGGAGTCGCTCATCGTGGCGATGTGGAAGACGATCGGCGTCGAGGTGCAGACCCCGCTGCCGCGGATGACGTACGCCGACGCCATGGCGAAGTACGGCTCCGACAAGCCCGACCTCCGCTTCGGACTCGAGCTCGTCGAGGCGACCGAGTACTTCAAGGACACCCCGTTCCGCGTGTTCCAGGCCGAGTACGTCGGTGCGGTGCGCATGCCCGGCGGTGCGAGCCAGCCGCGCAAGCAGCTCGACGCCTGGCAGGACTGGGCCAAGCAGCGCGGCGCCCGTGGTCTCGCCTACGTGCTGTTCAACGAGGACGGCACCCTGGGCGGCCCCGCCGCGAAGAACCTGTCCGAAGCCGAGCAGGCGGGTCTGGCGGAGTTCGTGGGCGCCGAGCCGGGCGACTGCGTGTTCTTCGCCGCCGGTGCCACCAAGGAGAGCCGGGCGCTGCTCGGCGCCGCACGGGTCGAGATCGGCCGTCGCCTCGGGTACCTGAACCCGGACGAGTTCGCCTTCACGTGGGTCGTCGACGCCCCCATGTTCGAGCCGGCCGCCGACGCGGTCGCCTCTGGTGACGTCGCGGTCGGCGCGGGTGCCTGGACGGCCGTGCACCACGCGTTCACGGGCCCGAAGCCCGAGTTCGAGGACACGTTCGACACCGACCCCGGTTCGGCCCTCGCCTACGCGTACGACATCGTGTGCAACGGCTCGGAGCTCGGCGGCGGGTCCATCCGCATCCACCGCGAGGACATCCAGAAGCGGGTCTTCGAGGTCATGGGCATCAGCGACGAGGTGGCGCAGGAGCAGTTCGGCTTCCTCCTCGACGCGTTCAAGTTCGGCGCTCCCCCGCACGGCGGCATCGCGCTCGGCATGGACCGCGTGCTCCAGCACCTGACGAAGACCGAGTCGATCCGCGACGTCATCGCCTTCCCGAAGTCCGGGAACGGCTTCGATCCCCTCACCTCCGCTCCCGCGCCGATCACCCCCGAGCAGCGCGCCGAGGCCGGTGTGGACTTCACCCCGGAGGACGAGGCCTGACCCGCCGAGACCCCGTCTTACCGCCGAGACCCCGGGACACTGCCGCTGGCAGCCCGGGGTCTCGTCGCGTACCCGGGGTCTCGGCGAAGAGAAAAGGGGGAATCAGGCGAAGAGGGGGGCGAGGTTCTCGTTCCACACGTCGACGCCGAGCTTCGCGATGAGAGCCACCACGACGACGAGGAACACCACGCGGATGAACGTCGTCCCGCGGGAGATGGCCATCCGCGAGCCCAGGTAGCTGCCGCCGACGTTCGCGACCGCGAGGATGCCCCCGAGCAGCCACAGCACCGAGCCGTGCGGGATGAAGAGGAGCAGCGCCCCCGCGTTCGTCGCGAGATTCACGATCTTGGCCTTCGCGCTCGCCTGCAGGAAGTCGTAGCCCAGCAGCGCGACGAGGGTGATCACGAGGAAGGTGCCCGTGCCCGGACCGATCATCCCGTCGTAGAACCCGATGCCGAGCCCGGCCAGCCCGGCCATGATGTGGTGCTTGTGCCCGTGGAAGCGCAGCTGCGTCGCGGCCCCGAGCTGCGGCCGGAGCGCCGTGAACAGGGCCACCGCCAGCAGCGCGATCACGATGATGGGCTTGAAGGCGACCGGGGGCAGCACCGTGGCGACCGCCGCGCCCCCGAACGAGCCGATCAACGCGATCACCGCCATCGGCAGAGCTGTGCGGAGGTCGGGCTTGGCGCGGCGGTAGTAGGTGATGCTGCTGGTCGCGGTCCCGAACACGGAGGCGAGCTTGTTCGTCGCGAGCGCCTGGACCGGGGCGATGCCGGGGATGAGGAGCAGCGCCGGGAGCTGCAGCAGCCCTCCGCCGCCGACGACCGCGTCGATCCACCCGGCACTGAACGCCGCCACGATGATGAGGATCAGCATCCCCCAGGTGAGCTGCTCGAGTCCGAGGAGGCTGCCGATATCCACTCCGCCATGATTCCAGACCCGCGGGCGCCGTCCCGCATCCACCGCTGGCAGACTGGGCTCATGCTCGCCGCTCTCCCGCTTCCGCATCCGTTCGCGTCGAGGAGCGGGGACGCCGTGCTCCGGCGGGCGACCGAGGCCGACGCCGACGCCGTCATCGCGCTGCTCGCCGACGACCCGATCAGCGCCGCCCGCGGAGATGTGGCGTCCGACGAGGACCGTCCGGCGTACGAGCGCGGCCTCCGCGAGATCCTGGCCGACCCCTCGAACGACCTCCTCGTGGTGGAGCTCGAGGGCGCCGTGGTCGGCACTCTCCAGCTCACCTCGATCCCCGGCATGGCGCGCCGCGGCGCTCGGCGGCTGCTCGTCGAGGCGGTCCGGGTGCGCAGCGACCTCCGGTCCTCGGGCATCGGCTCCGCGGTCATGCGCTGGGTCGGCGACACCGCGGCGCCCGCCCTCGGTGCGGCCATGGTGCAGCTCACCTCCGACGCCGCCCGCACCGACGCGCACCGGTTCTATGAGCGCCTCGGCTACGTGGGCTCGCACCGCGGCTTCAAGTACACCGTCCCGCAGCGCTGAATCCGGAGCGCATCCCCGCGCCACCCGCCCGACACCGACCGTTCACCCGCACCGCTCCGCGTGGCTACCTCGGACTCGTAGTGTCCTCTCGCAACCCGATACCGGCTCACAGCGCCGGACACCGAGAGGACACTCATGGCACGCTCCATCCGCCGCGCACGCATCGGCGCCGGCATCGCCCTGGCCACCACGGCCGTCATCGCTCTGACCTCCTGCGCCTCCGCGACCGACACCCCGGCCGCCGGTGACGACGCCGTGGACGCGGCGAGCGCGACCTCCGTCGAGGACTTCGGCTCGTTCGCCGACCTGGAGGCGGCCGCGAAGGAGGAGGGTCAGCTCAACGTCATCGCCCTCCCCCGCGACTGGGCGAACTACGGCGAGATCCTCGACCTGTTCGCGGAGAAGTACCCCGAGATCACCATCAACGAGGCCTCGCCCGACGTCTCCAGCGCCGAGGAGATCCAGGCGGCCGAGACGAACAAGGGCCTCGACACCGCTCCCGACGTCTTCGACCTCGGCCTGACCGTCGCCCTGCAGAACACCGACACCTTCGCCCCGTACAAGGTCCAGACCTGGGACGACATCCCCGACGAGCTGAAGGAGCCCACCGGCCTCTTCGTCGGCGACTACGGCGGCTACATGTCGATCGGCTACGACTCCTCGGCCTTCGAGGCGCCGGCCGAGTTGTCCGATCTCCTCTCCGCCGACTACAAGGGCGCCGTGGCCATCAACGGCGACCCGACGCAGGCCGGTGCGGCCTTCGCCGCCGTGGGCCTGGCGACCGTGCAGTCGGACGGCACGCTCGACGACTTCCAGCCGGGCATCGACTTCTTCTCCGAGCTGCAGAAGGCCGGGAACCTCCTCAAGGTCGACGTCACGACCGCGACCGTCGCCAGCGGCGAGACCCCCGTCGTCTTCGACTGGGACTACCTGAACGCGGCGCACACGGCCGACAACCCGGACTGGAAGGTCGTGGTCTTCGACGGCACCGGCTACGCGGGCTACTACAACCAGGCCATCAACGTCGACGCTCCGAACCCGGCCGCCGCGCGTCTGTGGCAGGAGTTCCTCTACAGCGACGAGGTGCAGAACCTGTGGCTGAAGGGCGGCGCCCGTCCGGTGCGCATGGAGGCGATGACCGAGGCCGGCACGATCGACGAGAAGCTCGCGGCCGCTCTCCCCGAGGCCCCGGAGGAGACCGTCGTGCCGACCGAGGAGCAGTCCGAGAACGCCGGCACGCTGCTCGGCGAGAAGTGGGCAGCGGCCGTCCAGTGACCACCGTCGTCGCACCGGGGGTGGAGGCCGCGGCGTCCGCCCCCGCCACCGCCGCCGGACCCGCGTCGCACACGCGGGCCCGGCGGTCGGCGCCGTCCGTGGCGTGGCTGGGGCTCGTACCGTTCGCCGCCTACGTGCTGCTCTTCCTCGCCGTGCCGACCGTGCTCGCGATCGGCTCCGGGTTCTTCGACGGCGACGGTGCTTTCACCTGGACGAACGTCGCCGCCCTCGGCGACCCGGTGGTGCTCACGACCTTCGCGAACTCGGCGGGGCTGTCGCTGCTCACCGCGGCGGTCGGTGCGGTCGTGGGCGCCCTCGTCTCCTACGCTCTGCTCGGCATGAACCCGGACGGCGTCGTGCGCCGATCCGTGGACGCGGCCGCCGGGGTCCTCGCGCAGTTCGGCGGCGTCATGCTCGCCTTCGCCTTCATCGCGACGATCGGCATCCAGGGCGTGGTCACGGTCTTCCTCCGCGACACGTTCGGCATCGACATCTTCGCCGAGGGCACGTGGCTGTACGAGCTTCCCGGCCTCATCCTCCCGTACATCTACTTCCAGGTGCCGCTCATGGTCATCACCTTCCTGCCCGCCCTCGCTGCACTGAAGCCGCAGTGGGTCGAGGCGAACCTCACCCTCGGGGGCAGCAGGGCGAGCTTCTGGCTGCGGATCGGCCTCCCGGTGCTGGCGCCGTCGTTCCTCGCCAGCCTGCTGCTGCTCTTCGCGAACGCGTTCTCCTCGTACGCCACGGCCGCGGCGCTCGCGAGTCAGGGCTCGCAGATCGTCCCGCTGCAGATCCGCACGGCGCTCACCAGCGAGACCCTGCTCGGTCGGGAGAACCTCGCCGGCGCTCTCGCCCTCGGCATGATCATCGTGGTCGGGGTCGTGATGGCGCTGTACTCCCTCATCCAGCGACGGGCTTCGCGGTGGCAGGCATGAACGGCCTCGCCCCGTCCCGCGCGACCCGTGCGGTGATCGGCATCGTCGTCGGGGCGTTCTTCGCGGTGCCCCTCGTGTCGACGTTCCTCTTCACGCTGCGCGACACCGACGGCCTCTCGTTCGCGCACTGGACCGCCCTCTTCGACCCCGCGGCGTCGGCGGCCCTGAAGCCCCTCTGGACGGGGCTCGGGAACTCGCTGACCCTCGCGGTGGTGACCGTGTCGATCGTGCTGTTCCTCCTGGCTCCCACGATGATCCTCGTGAACCTCCGCTTCCCGCGGCTCAAGGCGGCCTTCGAGTTCGTCGCGCTCCTGCCGATCTCGATCCCCGCGATCGTGCTCGTCGTGGGGCTCGCGCCGATCTACCTGCAGATCGGTCGGACCGTGGGCACCGGCACCTGGACCCTCGCCTTCGCGTACGGTGTCACGGTCCTCCCCTTCGCCTTCCGCTCGATCCAGGCGTCGATCGATGCCGCGGACCTGCGCACGCTGTCCGAGGCCGCGCGCTCGCTCGGGGCGGGCTGGCCGACGGTCGTGCTCCGCGTGCTCGCGCCGAACCTCCGCCAGGGCCTGCTCGCCGCCTCGCTGATCTCCATCGCGGTGGTGCTCGGGGAGTTCACGATCGCGTCCCTCCTCAACCGGCAGGTCTTCCAGACGGCGATGGTCGTGGTGCAGAAGCAAGACCCGTATGCCCCCGCGATCTTCACGCTGCTCGCCCTGTCGTTCGTCTTCCTCCTGCTCCTGCTCATCGGCCGCGTCGCCCGCGGTCCGCGAAAGGCCCGCTCATGACCCTCGATCACGCACTCCCGCGCACCAAGGACAACCTGCTGCTCGCCCAGGCCGGCGACGGCACGCGGGTCGAGCTCCACGGCATCGTCAAGAGCTACGGCGGCACGAGGGTGCTGCACGGCGTCGACCTCGACATCGCCCCCGGGGAGTTCGTCTCGCTGCTCGGCCCCTCCGGCTGCGGCAAGACGACGCTGCTCCGCGTGCTCGCGGGACTCGAGGGCGCCGAGGAGGGGACGGTGCTCCTGGGCGGAGGAGACGTCTCGCGGGTGCCGACGAACCGGCGCGACATCGGGATGGTGTTCCAGTCGTACTCGCTGTTCCCGCACCTCCGCGTCGTCGACAACACGGCCTTCGGGCTCCGTCGTCGGGGTATCGGCAAAACCGAGGCGGCGCGGCGTGCCCTCGATGCGCTCGCCCTCGTGGGCCTCGCCGACCTCGCCGACCGGTTCCCGCATCAGCTCTCCGGCGGACAGCAGCAGCGGGTCGCCCTGGCTCGCGCCCTCGTCACGGAACCCCGGGTGCTGCTGCTCGACGAACCCCTGTCGGCTCTCGACGCCAAGGTGCGCGTACAGCTCCGCGACGAGATCCGGCGCATTCAGCTGCGGCTGGGCATCACGACCGTCTTCGTCACGCACGACCAGGAAGAGGCCCTCGCGGTGTCGGACCGGATAGCAGTCATGAACTCCGGTCGCATCGAGCAGATCGGCTCCCCGGAAGAGCTGTACACGACTCCCGCGACCGCCGAGGTCGCCGCGTTCGTCGGCCTCTCCAGCGTCGTGTCCGGCGTCGCGGGCGGCGAGCACGTCGTCGTGTGGGGGCAGCGTCTCCCCTTGCAGACCCCCGCCGACGGCCCCGTCGACGTGTACCTCCGTCCGGAGAACGTCCGCTTCACCTCCGCGGAGGATGCCGCAACCGATGCCCTCGTGGAGGAGAGCACGTTCCTCGGCAGCATGCGGCGGACCCTCGTGCGCACCGAGTCGGGCGAGCTGGTCCGCGTGCAGCACGATCCCGCCGTGCACCCGTCGTTCGGCGACCGCGTCCGCATCGCGGTGACCCCCGCCCCGGTGGTCGCGCGCCCCCGCGGCTGACCGAGACCCCGGGTTCACGTCGAGACCCCCGGCTGCAGACGTCGGCAGCCGGGGGTCTCGACGAATGCCCGGGGTCTCGGCGACACCGGGGCGGGGAGAGTTACAGGACGCGGGAGAGGAAGTCCTTCGTGCGCTGATGCTGCGGATTGGCGAGCACCTCGCGGGGGTCGCCCTCCTCGACGATGTGTCCGCCGTCCATGAAGATCAGCCGCGAACCGACCTCGCGCGCGAAGCCCATCTCATGCGTGACGACGAGCATCGTCATGCCCTCGTCGGCCAGCGACCGCATGACCTGCAGCACCTCGCCGACGAGCTCCGGGTCGAGGGCCGACGTCGGCTCGTCGAACAGCATCATGTCGGGGTTCATGCACAGCGCCCGGGCGATGGCCACGCGCTGCTGCTGCCCACCCGAGAGGTGCCCGGGGTACGCGTCGGCCTTCTCCGCGAGACCGACGCGCTCGAGCATGGCGCGGGCGACCTTGTCGGCCTCGGCCTTCGAGCGCTTCTTCACCCGCTGCTGCGCGATCGTGAGGTTGCCGAGCACGCTGAGGTGCGGGAAGAGGTTGAAGCTCTGGAACACCATCCCGATGCGGGTGCGCACGCGGTCGATGTCGATGTCGGGATCGGTGATGTCGATGCCCTCGATGAGCACCTTGCCGCCCGTGGGCTCCTCCAGGAGGTTCACCGAGCGGAGCAGCGTCGACTTCCCGGAACCGGACGGGCCGATCACACAGACGACCTCGCCGGCGAGCACCGTCAGATCGATGCCCTTGAGCACCTCGTTGTCGCCGAAGCTCTTGTGCAGGTCCTGGATCGCGATCGCGGGGGCCTGGACGTCGATCAGGTCGGTGCTCATCGTGTCCTCGCCATCCGACGCTCCAGCCACGCGCTGAAACGCGTGAGCGGGATCGTCACGATCAGGTAGAGGATCGCCGCCATGATGAGCGGCGTTCCGTTGGCGTTCTGCGTACTGGCGTCACGGGCGAAGGTGGTGAGCTCCTTCGACCAGACGAACGTGCCGACGACGAACAGCAGCGACGTGTCCTTCAGCAGCAGCACGAACTCGTTCGTCAGCGGCGGGATGATGATCCGGAAGCCCTGCGGGACCACGATCCAGAAGGTCGTCTTCATGGGCGACATGCCGAGCGAACGCGCCGCCTCGGTCTGTCCCTTCGGCACGGCCTGGAGTCCCGCGCGGATGGTCTCGGCCATGTAGGCCGATGCCACGAGCACGAGCCCGATCAGGCCGAGCACCACGGGACCGCCGAGCTCCTGCGCCCGCACACCGAGCGCGATCGGCACGATGAACCCGATGGCGAAGATCGTGAGCAGGGCGGGGAGTCCGCGGAACAGCTCGATCCAGACGGTCGCGATCCACCGGAACGGACCGATCTCGGACAGCTTCATCAGCGCGAGGATCACGCCGAGGAGCAGGCCGCCCGTGAACGCCACCGCCGTGAACCACAGCGTGTTGACGAGCGCGGTCGTGATGATCCCCGGCAGCATCTTGGCTGCGACCTCGGGGTTGAAGAAGAGCTGCCCGAGCCGGGCCCAGTCGGTGCTGAACGCGATCCAGACGGCGATCGCGATCAGCACCGCATAGACGGTGTACCGGTAGAGCTTCTGCTTGGTGGTGCGCCTCAACGCCATTGTCAAGGTCCTCCCGACCTCCGTGTTCCCCGGCTCAGTTCGCCGTGAAGTACTGGTCGTAGATCTTCTGGTACTCGCCGTTGTCCCTCAGCTCCGCGAGCGCACCGTTCACGGCGTCCAGGAGCTCGTCCTTCTCGCCCTTCGCGAAGGCGAAGCCGTAGGACTCGTCGGTCTCGTAGGTCTCGACGATCTCGTAGGAGGAGTCGGCCTTCTCGTGCTCGAGGTTGACGGGCTGGTCCTGCAGGATCGCGTCGATCTGCCCCGCCTGGATGGCCGGCCACAGCTCGCCGTCGGAGGGGTACTGCACGAGCTGCGCGCCCTTCGCGTTCTCGGTCGCGTACGCCTCGCCCGTGGTGCCCTGCTGCACGCCGACGTTCTTGCCGTCGAGGTCGTCGATGGACTCGATGCCCGAGTCGGTGCGCACGAGCAGCGACTGCAGCGAGTCGTAGTACGGGTCGGAGAAGTCGATGTTGGCCTTGCGCTCGTCGGTGATCGTCATGGCCGAGGCGCCGACGTCGCAGGTGCCGGCGGCGAGGGTCGTCCCCGACTGCAGCGCATCGAAGCCCACATCCTGCACGGAGAGCTTGAGGTCGAGCTGCTCGGCGATCGCGCCGAGGAGGTCGATGTCGAAGCCCGTGTACTCGCCGTCGTCGCCCTCGAACTCGAACGGCGGGTAGGGGATGTCGGAGCAGACGGTGAGCGTGCCCGCCTCGACGAGGCCGTACTCGTCGCCGGCGGCGGGCTCGCCGCCGCTGCCCGCATCGGAGGAGCCGGTGGCGCATCCGGCGAGCGCGAGGGTGGCGGTGGCCGCGATCGCGAGGCCGGCGAAGAGGTTACGACGGGACATGTCGGCTCCTGGGAGTCGGGGGGCGGGTGAGCCCACGGACGGGTAGGAGTTCATCTAAACATGCGGCTCGTCGCGTGACCAATGACATCCCCTCGCGCCGCATTACGTTTGTGTTTCGGTGCCGCGAGGACGACGCTCGACGCTCAGAGCTCGGCGTCGACCGCCACACGGCCGGAGACGACCGAGCGGATGTACCCGGCGACCTCCTCGTGCGCAGGGTGCACCTGGTACTGCTCGAGGTCGGCGACGGAGTCGAAGTCCGCGACCAGGGTCACGTCCCAGTTCGCGTCCGGGTACACGTCGTTCGCACCGGCCCAGATGCTGCGCAGCTGCGGCACGACGCCGTCGAGGGCGTTGAGCCGACGGGCGACCTCGGCCGCCTGGGCCTGCCGCTCCCCCGCGTCCTCCGCGGCGAGCTTCCAGGTCACGACATGGCGGATGGTCATCGCAGCTCCTTCTGGTCGGCACGGGCCTCCGCGTCGACGGCTTCCTCCAGCGCCTCGCGCAGACGGTCGGGGGACACGCGCCAGTGCGCATGCAGTCGTCCGTCGATGAGGACGACGGGGATCTTCTCCCACCACTGCTCGTACAGGGCGGGGTCGTCCTGGATCGACGCCTCGACGATCTGGATGCGCTCCGCGGCGGCGTCCGGCAGTTCGGCGACGACCGCGTCGACGACCTCGGAGGCCACGGCGCACAGATGGCAGTCGGGCTTGCCGATGAGGGTCAGCGTCGTCACGACGACGGGACCTCCACCTCGCGTCCCTGGGCGATCCACTCGCCGGTGCCGCCCTCGACGTTGGTCGCGTCGTAGCCGCGGGCCTCGAGCGCCTCGACCACGCGAGCCGAGCGGCCGCCGGCCTGGCAGATCACGTCGAACGACTCGGCCGGGAGCTCGTCCAGGCGGTTGCCGATCTCGGACATCGGGATGTTCACGGCGCCGGGGACGTGGCCGGCCTGGAACTCGTGCACCTCCCGGACATCGATGAGGGGCGTGCCGGAGCGCTCGGCGAGTTCGGCGACGGTGATCGACTTCATGACATCCTCTCGGCGGTGCGGAACGGCGCGCAGAGACACAAAGCGCCCGTCCGAAGACAGGCGCTCGGTGTCTGGCCGCTTACTTCTTGTTGCGGCGCTGGTGGCGAGTCTTGCGAAGCAGCTTGCGGTGCTTCTTCTTCGCCATGCGCTTGCGGCGCTTCTTGATGACAGAACCCACGGAAACCTCACTAAGTCAGGGGCTGGGTGTCGCCGGAATCGGACACCCGGGTACGAGCACGAAAAATGCCTCGGATCATCCTAGCAAACTCAGGAGGGTGCCCCGCGCCCCTTCGTCAGCCGGCGTCGGCGATGGGCCGCTGCAGAGCCTCCGCGACGGCGGACTCCGGCACGCGGTAGCTCCGTCCGAATCGGATGGCGGGGAGGTCACCGGCGTGCACGAGCCGGTACACGGTCATCTTGGACACGCGCATGAGCTCGGCGACTTCGGCCACCGTCAGGAATCGGACGTCTGGAACCTCGGGCATCCCACGTACCCCTTTCTCGATGAGCACACTCTATGGGGTCGCTGGGACGCGTGTAAACCCGCGTGGCTGTTGTGATCAGTGGGATGTCGGCACGGTCGCGAACGCCCGGACCGGGAACGTCCCGAACCCGCGGATCGCGGGAGGGGCCGCGGTGAACCGCGCCCCGCGCGCGGGGAGGCGATCCAGAGCGGTGAGGTGCTCGACGACGTGCACGCCCGCCGCGAGGAGGATGCTGTGCGCGGGTCGCTCCCCGCCGCTCTCCGTGTCGTCGATGTTGAGCGCGTCGATGCCGACGAGGCGCACCCCGGCGTCCACGAGGAAGCGCGCCGCGTCCTCGGTGAGGAAGGGCGAGCCGGTGCCGTAGGCGGGCGTGCCGAACAACCGGCTCCAGCCGGTGTCCAGGAGCACCGCGGTGTCGCGGAGCTCACGATCCGCGATCGTCGCCGCCCTGATACCCCGCCGTTCGGGCGTCCACGCGTCGCGGAGATGGAAGACCTCGGCGGGCAGGTCCACGAGGGTGTCGAGGTCGAGCGACGCCAGGTCGGCCCCGTCCGCATAGCGGTGGAACGGCGCGTCGACGTAAGTACCCGTGTTGCCGATCATCGTGATCACGTCCATCGCGAACTCCGTCCCCGGCGCATAGCGCTCGCGCGACGCCGCGCGGGTGAGGTGCGGGGTGATGGTCGGCGCCGGCAGCCCGGGATAGGTGACCATGCCTTCCGCGATCGGGTGGCTCAGGTCCACGACCCGTTCGGTGCGGTCTCCACGAGCCGGAGCCGCGACGCCACGGCTGCCCCGGTGCGGCTCGGCGACGATCCGCAGGTCGCGGAGCTCGACCTCGCCCACGAGCGCCAGGCCGAGATGGGCGACGAGCAGGGCTGCGACCTCGTCCGCGGTCACGTCCTCCCGTGGCAGATCGAGTCGGAACCCCTGCCCCTGCAGCCCGCCGCCGTTGGCGAAGGTGATCGCGAAGTCGAAATGCGCGCGGTACTCGTCCGTCATGGGCCCATCCTGCCGGAGACAGCCGACACCGTGATGTGCGCGCCCGCCCTGCTCGAACCGGCACACCGACGTCCAGCCCGCGCATAGCCCGCATTGCCCGATCGCTCAGACAGCCCTGCCAGTGTCGGTGCGGGACCCGTGCCGGCACCTGCCGAGTCCGCGCGGATCTGGGGTCCGCACACCGCCCCCGACGGCATCCCCCCTGCCTTCGGGGGCGGTTCCCCGTCCGGGCGGGGCGCGGGATCAGGCGCCGAGGCGCTTCAGCGCGTTCGTGACCACGTGCTTGGCGGAGGCGGCCGCACGCCCGACGACCTCGGCCGCGTGCGCGGCACCGTCGGGGATCGGGGCGCCCGGATAGGCGATGTCCGGTGCCGCATCGCCGAACGCATCGACGAGGAACGGGACCAGCCAGTCGTCGACGGCCTCCAGCGGCGCGACGGACAGGCTGTAGAAGCGGCGCTGCCCGTCTTCGCGGACGGTGACGAGCTCGGCGTCGCGGAGCACCTTGAGGTGCTTCGAGACGGTGGGCTGACTGATGCCGAGGTCGGCCACGATCTGGCTCACGCTCGTGCCGGACTCGCCTTCGGACGTGCGTCGGAGCAGGAGCTGGAGGATGTCGCGCCTCGTACCGTCTGCGATCACGTCGAAGATGTCCGTCATGTGATCAGGGTAGTGCGCCCCGGCACGGAGTACCATGACGAAGGCTCGGCGAGAGGCGCCGTGCTGCGGCCGTGGAACGGACGGCGCGGAAGAAGGGGGCAGCGATGTCGGGCATCGTTTCGGCGTCGTCTCCCCGCACCGGTCTTCCCGGAGCCGCCGGCCGGGTGAAGCACCTCATCACCTCGTCGCCGTCCCGGTTCGCCATCGCCGTCTTCGCGCTGCTGATCCTCGTGTTCACGGTGCTGTTCTCGCTGCCGATCGCGTCCGCCAGCGGCACGGTGACACCGCTCAGCGACGCGCTCTTCACCGCCGTCTCCACGATCTGCGTGACGGGCCTCGCGACCGTCGACATGGCCAACCACTGGTCGCCGTTCGGGCACGTCGTCGTGTTCATCGGCGTCAACATCGGCGCCCTCGGCGTGCTGACCCTCGCCTCCCTCATGGGGATGCTCATCTCGAAGCGCCTCGGGCTGCGGGCCAAGCTCATGGCGGCCGGCGACACGAACCCGCTCCGCGCGCACGGCGGCGTGGTCAACGAGAGCCAGACCGTGCGCCTCGGCGAGGTGGGCCAGCTGCTCACCACGGTCGCCCTCTCCGCCCTCTTCATCGAAGCGGCCCTCGCGGCCCTCCTGTATCCGGCGCTGGTGATGGCGGGGGTCGACCCGATCGCCGCGCTCTGGGAGGCCCCGTACTTCTCGGCGATGGCGTTCACGAACACCGGCTTCGCCCCGAACGACGGCGGAGTGGCCGTCTTCGCCGACGACTACCTCGTGCTGTCGCTGCTCATGGTCGGCGTGTTCCTCGGGAGCATCGGCTTCCCGGTGATCTACACGCTCGCGAAGCACGTCTGGCACGTCAAGCGCTGGTCGCTGCACTCGAAGCTGACCATCGTCACCACGGTTCTGCTCTTCATCCTCGGCGCGGCCGCCTTCCTCATCCTCGAATACGACAACCCCAAGACCTTCGGCTCGATGGACGCGGCGGACACGACCTTCCAGGCGTTCTTCCTCTCCGCGATGACCCGCTCCGGCGGCTTCAACGTCATCGAGATGGACGACCTCAACGGCTCGTCGCTGCTCGCCGCCAGCATGCTCATGTTCGTCGGCGGCGGGTCCGCGTCGACGGCGGGCGGCATCAAGGTGACCACGCTCGCGGTCCTCGCGATCGCCGTCTGGTCCGAGGCGAAGGGCCGCCAGTCCGTCGAGGCGTTCGGCCGCCGCATCCCCAGCGACGTGCAGCGCGTCGCCCTCAGCGTCGTCGCCTGGGGCGCCACCATCGTCGCGCTGTCGACCATCGTGATCGCGCAGATCACCAAGGCCGACATCAGCCATGTGCTCTTCGACGTCATCTCCGCGTTCGGCACGGTCGGGCTCTCGACGGGTCTCACCGGGGAGCTTCCGGATTCCGCCTCGTACGTCATGGCCGCGACGATCTTCATGGGCCGCGTTGGTACAGTGACTCTCGCTGCGGCAGTCGCCGCGACATCGCGCACGCAGTACTACTCACTGCCCGTGGAAAGGCCGATCGTTGGTTGAAGTCCTTCGGGGGGACGCTCCCGTCCTCGTCATCGGTCTCGGCCGGTTCGGCGCCGCCTGCGCCGGCGAGCTCGACCGCCTCGACCGCGAGGTGCTCGCGATCGACGACAACCTCGAGCTCGTGCAGAAGTGGTCGGACCGCGTCACGCACACCGTGCAGGCCGACGCCCGGAACATCGACGCCCTCCGCCAGATCGGCGCCCAGGACTTCCAGGTCGCGGTCGTCGCCGTCGGCTCCTCGATCGAGGCGTCCGTGCTCATCACGGCGAACCTCGTCGACCTCAAGGTGCCGCAGATCTGGGCGAAGGCGGTCTCCCAGTCGCACGGCAAGATCCTGGCCCGCGTGGGCGCCAACCACGTCATCTACCCCGAGCGCGAGGCCGGCGAGCGCGTGGCCCACCTCGTGAGCGGGCGCATGCTCGACTTCATCCGCTTCGACGACGACTTCGTCCTGGCCAAGATGTACCCGCCGAAGTTCATCCGCGGCGTCGGCCTGAACGAGTCCGGCGTGCGCTCGAAGTACAAGGTCACCGTCGTCGGGGTGAAGAGCCCGGGCAAGCCGTTCCGCTACGCGGAGGCCAACACGATCGTGACCAACCACGACCTCATCATCGTCTCCGGGACGAACAGCGACATCGAGCGCTTCGCCGCCCTCGACCGCTGAGCCGGGTCCTCCCCGCGGCGGATGCGCCGGTCGCGGCAGGCGTGGTGGGATGGGGGCATGAGCGATCACGCCCCCGCACCGCCCGTCCTCGCCCTCCGCGGGCTCCGCAAGCAGTTCGGCCAGAAGGTCGCCGTCGACGCGCTGTCGCTGGACGTCCCCGCGGGCTCGATGCTGGGGCTGCTCGGCCCGAACGGTGCCGGCAAGACGACGACGCTCGCGATGACCACCGGGCTCCTGCGCCCGGACGCCGGGACGGCCTGGGTGCTCGGCGCCGACGTCTGGCAGGACCCTGCCGCCGCGAAGGCGCGGATGGGCGTGCTCCCCGACGGCATCCGGATGCTCGACCGGCTCAGCGGCGCCGAGCTGCTGCGCTACACCGGCCTGCTGCGCGGCATGCCGGAGACAGAGGTCGTCTCCCGCTCCGGTGAGCTCCTCGACGCGCTCGGCCTGACGGAGGCGGGCGACACCCTCGTCGTCGACTACTCGGCGGGCATGAAGAAGAAGATCGGCCTGGCCTGCGCGCTCATCCACGCGCCCCGGCTGTTGATCCTCGACGAACCCCTCGAAGCCGTCGACCCGGTCTCCGGACAGACGATCCGGCAGATCCTGCGCTCCTTCGTGGACGGTGGCGGCACGGTCGTCCTCTCCAGCCACGTCATGGAGCTCGTCGAGTCGCTGTGCGACCGCGTCGCCATCGTCGCCGAGGGGCGTCTGCTCGCCCACGGCGCCCTCGACGAGGTGCGGGCCGGGCTCACACTGCAGGAGCGCTTCCTCACCCTCGTGGGCGCGCACGACCTCGGAACGGAGACGCTCGCGTGGTTGCGCTCCTCGTAGGCCTGCGGCTGCGACAGCTCGGACATCAGCTCAGGCGCAACCCCTGGATGATCGTGACCCTCGTGATCGTGGGTCTCATCGCGCTGAGCATGCTGGGGCTTCTGACCGTTGGGCTGATCGCCCTGCGGGTGGGCGCCCCGGACGCCGCCGTGACCGCGATGGTGCTCACCGGCGCCATCATCGTGCTCGGATGGTGGATCGGGTCGATCCTCGTCAGCGCGGACGACTCGCTGGCCCCCGAGCGCTTCGCCCTGCTCCCGGTGACCGCCCGCGCTCTCCTCCCCGGACTGGTCGTGGCGGGGATGACGACGATCGGCGGCATCGGCACCGCCCTGGCCCTGCTGCTGATGCTCGTGGGATGGTCGGTCAGCGTGCCGGCCCTCCTCGTCGCGGTGCTCATGGTCCCCGTGGCCCTCGCGACCTGCGTCCTCGGCGCCCGCGTCGTCAGCGGGCTGCTCGCGGGATGGCTCGCCCGTCGGCGGACGCGCGACCTCGTCCTCACCCTCGGCGTGGTGCTGCTGGCCTCCTCCGGCCTCCTCCTGAACATCGGGCTGCAGGCGCTGTCGACCGTGCGCGACGTCGGGGGCGCCTTCACCGCGGTCGCCGAGATCGCCGCGTGGACGCCGGTCGCCGCCGTGTTCGGAGTCCCCGCCGCGGTGGCACAGGGCGACGTCGTCACCGCCGCCCTGCGGCTGCTCATCGCCGCCGCCACCCTTGTCGTCTTCTGGGTCGCCGCGCGCCGGATGCTCGCTGCGCGCCTCGTCGCCCCCCTGCAGTCGAGCGGGGGCGGACGCGTGCGCTCGGGAGGCGTGCTCGACCGTCTTCTTCCCGCGGGGCCCGTCGGCGCCATCGCGGGACGGACGCTCCGCTACTTCCGTCGCGACCCGCGTCAGGTCGTCAACATCGTGATGCTCCTGCTGCTCCCCGCGATCTTCCTCGGGCTCGCGCTCATGAACGGACTGCAGCAGGACAGTACCGGCTTCGCGCCCGCGATCACCCTCATCCCCGCGATCAACGCCCTCCTCGCCGGCAGCATCGTGCAGATGGCGATCGCCTACGACAACGACGCCGTCGCACTACACATCCTGACCGGGGTGAGCGGGACGGCCGATCGCGTCGGACGCCTGCTCGGGTTCGCGCTGGTGGCGGTGCCGATCACGATCCTCCTGTGCGTCGTGACCTGTCTGCTGGCCGGGCGTCCGGATCTGCTTCCGGGCAGCCTGGGCGCTGCTCTCGGGCTCATGGCGGTGTCGGCGGGCGCGGGCTCCTGGGTGGGCGCGTTCCTTCCGGGGCGAGCTCCGGCACCGGAGGCCAACCCGTTCGGACGCGGCTCCTCCGGGGGCGCGCAGTCCTTCCTCGCGATGCTCATCATGTCGCCGATCACCCTGCTGCTCGGCGGCCCCGCCCTCGGCTTCGCGATCGCGTCGATCTGGATCCCGCCCCTGGGCTGGGCGAGCCTCGCAGCCGCCGTCGTCCTCGGTGGGGTCGCGCTGTGGGGCGGCACGGTGCTCGGCGGTCGCACCCTGCAGCGGTGCTGGCCCGAGGTGCTCGCCGAGGTCGCCAGCGAGGCCTAGCCGCACCTCGCCGCAACAGGCACTCGCGCGCGTTCAGGCTCCAGGGGCGCTGGCCGCCTGAACTCGCGTGATCGCCTGCTCTCGCGAGGGTGGGATCAGGCGCCGGCGGCGAGCTCCTTTGCGCGAGCGAGGGCGGCGGCGGCAGCGGCGGCGAAGGTGTCGGACAGATGCGCGTCCTGGAGCACGGCGACGGCGCGCTCCGTCGTCCCCTTCGGGCTCGTCACCCGGCGGCGCAGCTCGGCGGGGTCCTCCCCCGTCGAATCCAGCAGCGCGGTTGCACCGATGAAGGTCTGCTCGGCCAGCAGCCGGGCGTCCGCGTCGGCGAAGCCCATCTCCCGCGCGGCCGCGGTGAACTCCTCGATGAGGAGGAACACGTAGGCGGGACCGGAGCCCGAGATCGTCGAGAGCGCATCGATCTGCGACTCGGGGACCTCCACCACCGCCCCCACCGTCTCGAACAGACGGCGCACGAGCGCGAGGTCTTCGGGAGTCGCCGCGGCGCCGGCCGCGAGCCCGGTGACCCCCTTGCGGATCGTCGACGGGGTGTTCGGCATCGAGCGGATGACGCGGGCCTCCGGGCCGAGGACATCCGCGAAGGTCTGCAGCGTGACCCCCGCGGCGAGGCTCACCACGACGGTCTCCGGGCTGAGGTGCGGCGCGATCTCGCGGAGCAGGTCGGGGACCATCGCCGGCTTCACCCCGACCAGGACCACCCGTGCGCCGGCCACGGCGTCGGCATTGCCCTCCGGCCGCTCGGACAGCGCGATGCTGGTGACGCCGTCGAGGCCCGCGAACGCCTCCGCCTTCTCCGGCGTGCGGTTCGTCGCGGTGATCCCTCCGTCCACCGGGACGCCAGAGGCGAGCACGCCGCGGAGGATCGCTCCCCCCATGGATCCGGCACCGAGGAACGCGAGGGACGGGAGCGCATCAGCCATGTCGTCATCCTACGGCGGGCGCTCCTGTGCCGCTCGGACTCCCGTCCTAGACTCGTCGCATGAGTGCATCCGGAGGCAGCAAGGCCATCGTCGCGGCGTTCCTGGCGAACCTGGGCATCGCTCTCGCGAAGTTCCTCGCGTGGGCCCTCTCCGGCTCGGCCTCGATGCTCGCCGAGGCGATCCACTCCGTCGCCGACTCGGGGAACCAGCTCCTGCTGATGCTCGGCGGCCGCAAGGCGAAGCGTCACGCGGACCGCGCGCACCCGTTCGGCTACGGCCGCGAGCGCTACGTCTACGCGTTCGTCGTGTCGATCATCCTCTTCTCCGTCGGCGGGCTCTTCGCGATCTACGAGGGCGTGGAGAAGCTCACCCACCCGCATGAGATCGACCAGACCTGGTGGTGGCTCCCGCTCGTCGTGCTGTTCATCGCGATCGGCCTGGAGTCGTTCTCCCTGCGCACCGCCGTGCGCGAGAGCAACGTCGTCCGCGAGAAGGGCCAGTCCTGGTTCTCCTTCGTCCGGCGGTCCAAGGCGCCGGAGCTCCCCGTGGTCCTCCTGGAAGATGTCGGGGCCCTCACCGGCCTCACCTTCGCCCTGCTCGGCGTCGGCCTCACGCTCCTCACCGGCAACCCCGTCTTCGACGCCCTGGGCACGGTGATGATCGGCGTTCTGCTCGTGCTCATCGCGATCGTGCTGGGTGTGGAGACCAAGAGCCTGCTCGTCGGCGAGGGCGCGACCCCCGCCGATTACGACCGCATCGTGGACGCGATCAACGACGGTCCGGAGATCGAGAAGATCATCCACATGAAGACCCTCTACCTCGGGCCGGACGAGCTGATGGTCGCCGCGAAGATCGCGCTCAGCGCCGATAAGCCGCTGCGCGAGGTCGCGGACGACATCGACGAGATCGAGGCCCGCATCCGCGCCGCCGTGCCGGTCGCCCGGGTCGTCTACATCGAGCCGGACGTCTACCGTCCCGCGATCGATCCGGAGCCCTCGACGGACGTGTTCGTCCTCAAGTCCTCGGACTGAGCGTTCAGCGACGGTCCTCGAAGAAGGCACGCAACAGAGCGATGGACGCGTGCTCGTCCACGCCGCCGATCACCTCCGCGCGATAGGGCAGGCGGCGGTCGCGCAGCACGTCGTACATCGAGCCGGCCGCTCCCGCCTTGTCGTCCCACGCGCCGAAGACCACGCGGCCGATGCGTGCCTGGAGGATCGCGCCGGCGCACATCACGCAGGGCTCGAGGGTGACGACGAGTGTGCAGCCGTCGAGGTTCCACGACCCGCGGGCCGACGCCGCGGCGCGGATCGCCTCGATCTCGGCGTGCCCGGTCGGGTCGTGCGTAGCCTCCCGGGTGTTCCGCCCTTCGGCCACGACACGGCCGTCCGCGTCGAGCACGACGGCGCCGACGGGGATCTCCGCGGCGGTGGCGGCCTCGGCGGCGAGCTCGAGCGCCCGCTGCATCGCGAGGCGGTCGGCGGCGGTCATGCCCCGAGCCTACGGCAGCACGAGGCGGCCGCCACGGCACCCGATGTCGTGCGCGGACGCGGCGCGCATTAGCCTGTATCCATGCGTGTTCACGTCGCCGACCACCCTCTCATCACCCACAAGCTCTCGGTGCTGCGCGACGCGCGCACCCCGTCGCCGGTCTTCCGCCAGCTGACCGAGGAGCTCGTGACGCTCCTCGCGTACGAGGCGACGCGGAATGTGAAGGTCACGCCGATCGAGATCACGACGCCGGTCACCACGACCACGGGCGTGAAGATCTCCGAGCCGCGGCCCATCGTCGTGCCGATCCTGCGCGCCGGTCTCGGCATGCTCGAAGGCCTCGTCAAGCTCCTCCCCACCGCGGAGGTCGGTTTCCTCGGCATGGTCCGCGACGAGGAGACCTTCGAGCCCACCACCTACGCCGAGCGGCTTCCGGACGACCTCTCCGACCGCCAGTGCTTCGCGATCGACCCGATGCTGGCGACCGGCGGCTCGCTGGCCGCGGCCATCCAGTTCCTGTTCGACCGCGGCGCGAAGGACGTCACCGCGATCTGCCTGCTGGGCACCCCGGAGGGCGTTGCCGCGATCGAGGCGATGGCGGGCGACCGTGATGTGACCCTCGTCCTCGGAGCGCTCGACGAGCGCCTCGACGAGAAGGGCTACATCGTGCCCGGCCTCGGCGATGCGGGCGACCGCCTCTACGGCACCGTCTGACCTCGCTCGCGCTCTCGACTCGCGTCAGAGGGTCAGGCGGTAGCCGCGCTCCTCGCCGTAACGCGTGAAGCCGGCCCTGGCGAGGATCGGTGCCGAGGTCGAGACGCGGCCCTTGACGAGCGCCGTTGCGGCCCCGCGCGCGGCGCTCTGTCGCAGGCGCTCCGCGAGGACCGCCCGATAGACACCGCGCCCGCGGTCGGCGTCGAGTGTCGCCGCTCCCCACAGGCGGGTGAACCCGTCGACGATCGTGCAGCCGCCGGTGCTCACCGCGCGACCGTCGATGCGGCCGAGCACCCGGAAGCCCTCCCCCGTGGACAGGGCTGCGGTGAGTTCAGCGAACTCGGCGTCCAGACCGTCCTCGTCCAGCGGCTGCTGCTCCCAGACGGGGACGTCGATCGCGTCGACCTCGCGGAGCTGATCCTTCGTGCGCACGACCTCGGCGGTGACCCCGGGCGGCACGTCGACCGCGGCTCCGATGGTCGGACGCGCGAACACCGTGACGGTGTCGAAGTGCACCGCACCGCGGCGCTGGAGCTCGTCCTCGAGGTCCGGGTCGTCCGCGGGGTTGGTCCAGAACGTGAAGACGTCCTCACCCCAGGCTCTGGTGCGTTCCAGCGCTCCGTCCAGCACCTCGGCGGCGGACCGCGTCGACGTCACCTGGGAGCCGCGGACGCCGCCTCCGAACCGCTCCGGGTAGCGCACGAGCAGCAGATCGTCGCGGACGTCCTCGCTGCCGCGAGGAAACCACGCCCATGCGGCGGCGGCGCGCAGGATCTCATCAGCCGTCGGCGTCTCGACGGAAGCAGACCCGGGGACGGACGACATCATGATCCCTCCTCTTCAGCCGCGCCCACCAGGCGGGCGAAGGCGCTGAGCCTCGCGACGCCCTCGGGCGTGTACGGCAGATCGTCGAGCAGCGCCGGCGAGTGGATGAGGTAGGCCACGACCTGCGCGCGGGAGATCGCCACGTTGAGCCGGTTCTGCAGCAGCAGGAACTCCGGGCCCCGCGGGGCATCCCGACCGCTCGACGCGGCGAGCGTCGTGATAGAGACGACCGCCTCCTTGCCCTGGAAGTTGTCGACGGTCCCCACCGGGACCCCGCCGAAACCGGCCGCCGCGAGCGCATCGTGCACGAGCTGCCGCTGCGCGTTGTACGGCGCCACCACGATGATGTCCTCCGGCGTCAGCGGGCGGACGCTGCCCTCCGCGTCGTTGTCATGGAAGGTGCGGCCGACGAGGTCGCGGACGATACGCACCACCTCTGCGGCTTCCTCCGGGGACTGGGTCGCGTTGCCGCGGTGCCGCAGCGGCACCACGTGCAGGCCCGGGTCGATGCCCTCGACCGCGCGCCGCTCGGTACCGGGAGCGGACGCGAGCTTCCCGGCGTAGGCGAGCTTCGACACCGGAGCCGCGACATACGGGTGCATGCGCCAGGAGCGGGCGAGGAAGTAGCCGTACTCCGGACGCACGACGGGATCGCCGTCCATCACCCAGCCGAGCGCAGAGGTGTCCACCGGCTCCGGGTGGGCGCCCTGGCTGACCTGGGGCAGCTGCTGAGGGTCGCCGAGGAGCAGGAGCCGCTGCGCACCGGCGGCCACCGCGATGGTGGAGGCGAGCGAGAACTGTCCGGCCTCGTCGATCACGAGCAGGTCGAGCTCTCCCCTGGCGACTCGCTGCGTGTTGCTGAAGTCCCACGCGGTGCCGCCCACGACGGCACCCTCGTTCTCGTGCTCGGCGAGGAAGGCGGCCATCCCGGTCTTCGGGATCACCGTGTAGCCGGGATCGGCGTCGGCATCCTTGGGGCACTTCGCCACCTGGCCCGGGGCGACACCGTCGGCGACGACGCGCTCCAGGAGCGTCTCGATGATCGCGTGGGACTGCGCGACGACGCCGATGCGGAAGCCGTGCTCGTTGACGAGCCGGGCGATCACCTGCGAGCCGGTGTAGGTCTTCCCTGTGCCCGGAGGCCCCTGCACCGCGAGGTAGCTGCGGTCGAGGTCGAGGACTCCGCGGACGATCGCGTCGATCGTGTCATCCCCTGCGGCCGGAAGCGCGTTCCCCGACACCGTGCGCGGAGGCAGGCGGCGCAGGATGTCGGTGGCCGCGTCCTCCGGGAAGTCGGGGGCGGCCGCGTGCACCGCGTCCGCCCACTCGTCGATCGCCTGCTGCAGCGACACCACGCGAGGCGGCGCCGCAGGGGTCAGCGCGACGGGGAGGTCGTCCCAGGTCTGTCCCTGCACGGCGGACTCGACCACGAGGTACCCGTCGTCCAGCACCTCGACGACTGTGACCCCGTGCGGCACGTGCACGGCCCGCGACGGGACGTCGGTGTCGAACGGGGCCGGGACGTCGTAGAGCGCGAACGGCTGCGCGCCGGGGCCGAGCGTCGTGCCCGGGGACACCTCGCCGCGGATCTCGAGCTCCCGCGACAGCACTCGGCGGCCTTCGCCGATGCTCCAGTCGCGGCGCACCCGCGAGCGGGTCGCATCGACCTTCACCACGTCGCGCGTGCCGTCCCACATGGTGACCGGCTCCCGAAGCCGCTGGAAGTGCGCGACCCAGAAGCTCTTCGCCTCGCGCGGGAAGTAGTCGATGGCGGCCGCCGCGATCCGGTGCACGAGCCCGTCGTCACCGACCTCCACCGCACGCTCCGCGTCGCCGAGCAGAGCGAGCGAACGCGGCGACGGCTCGTAGATGACCTCGTCCGCATCGTCCGGCGGGGCCGGCGTCACGCCCTCCGCGCGGGCGATCTCGATGAGCCAGTTGCGCAGCCGGCGGGTCGAGACGCAGTCGTAGCGGTTGTAGTCGGCGAGGTCGGCGAGCACGGCGTCGGCCTCGGCCTGCGCGCCCGCTGCCGCGAGTTCCCGCGCCGCGACATACTGCACGATGGAGTCGTCGCCCTTCTGGACGTCGCTCGTGCGCACGTCCTCCCCCATGTAGAGCGGCTCGAGCTTCTTGATGGAGTAGGACCGCGACCCGACCCGCACGGTGCGCAGCACCAGCGGGTACAGGTCGACGAACACGCCTTCGCGGAGGAGGCGGTCCACCTCGCCCTCGCGCACGCCGTGGCGGGCGGCCATCGCGACCAGATGCGAGGTCTCGTAGGGGGCGTAGTGGTAGATGTGCATGCCGGGGTGCGCGGCGCGGCGCACCTTCACGAAGTCGAGGAAGGTCTCCAGCGCCCGGCGTTCCTCCGCGAACGAGTGCGCCCAGAGAGCGGTGTACTGGTCGGCGTTGTCGACCCAGCCGAACAGGTAGTCGATGCCCCACTCCGCCTCGCCGTCGGGGGCGGGCTCGGTGTACAGCGGATCGCCCTCGAAGTCGAAGAAGATGTCGCCGTGGCTGGGCACCGGGAGGGTGTGGATCGCCGCGGCGTAGTGCACGTCGTACGTCGCCGCGCCCTCGGCATCCGCCCGCAGCTGCACCCGGGCCTGGGCGCGGAGGTTCTCGAAGGTGTCGACGTTCATGCCCTCGGGGGCCTGCGTCGCCGCAGCCAGGTCGTCGATCGTGAGGATCCCGGCGGCGCGGAGACGGGCCCGCTGCACCGGACGCATGCGGGCGACCATGAGGAGGTCCCGGTGGGCCAGCACCTGCTCCTCGCAGGTGGCGCAGCGCCCGCAGGCGACCACGCGCAGGTCGCCGCGGTCGTCACCCCACGCGAGGGGCGCCCCGGCGGCGCCATCGGCCACGGCGCGGTCCGCGATGAGAGCGCGCAGCCGCGACCGACGCACACGGAACAGCGGAAGGAGGTCGTCGACGGCGTGCGTGCTGACGCTGTTGTCCCCGTGGATGAGGTCGACCTCGTCGGCTCGAGGGATGCCGAGCCGGTCGAGCTGATCGACATATGCCGCGAGCTGCATGAGGGCGGTCACGCGGGCCTTTCGGGCGAGCTTCGAGTCCTGCACCCGCCAGCGTCCGTCCGCATCGCGGCGGAGGAAGTCGGCGAACCCGACGAACTCGTCGGTGGCGAAGGCCGCCTGGAAGACGACCAGCGCGTCGGACCGCAGAGCGCTCAGCGTCTCGTCGACGGCGGCCGCGAGGGCCTCAGGATCGCTCGAGGAGACCTTGGCGATCCGGTGCACCCGTTCGTCGCCGAGCTCCCGGATGTAGCGGTCGAGCACGTTCTGCTCGTGCACGTCTCCCAGCTGGGCGGCGCGGAGGAGCGTCGCGTCCTCCGGCTCCTCGACGGCGGGGACCCGACCCAGTTTCGCGTCGATCGCCCGCGACCATGCGAACTCGCACTCGGCGGCCGCCTTGAGGTCGCTCGCGCTCCAGATGACCCGCTGCGCCTCTGTGTCGATCCGCACGATTCTCCCGTTCTGTCGGCTGCTTCGACACTATCCGCGGCATCCGACACGGCGAAAAGCGGGCGGTCCCGCACAGGGGGAACCGGTCAGCGCCACCAGGTGTCGTCGGGGGTCACCGGGAGATGACGCTTGTGCTGGGTCGCGAGGTACCGCGCCTCGATGCGGCCGGCGACCTCGGGATCGACCTCCCGGCCCTCGAGGAAGTCGTCGATCTGCTCGTACGTCAGCCCCAGCTCGTCCTCGTCCGTGCGCCCCGGCTGGTCGTCGAGGAGGTCGGCGGTGGGGACCTTGAAGGCCAGGCGCTCCGGAGCGTCCAGGAACTGGAGCAGGGCCCGCCCCTGTCGCTTCGTGAGACCGGCCAGCGGGAGGACGTCAGCGGCCCCGTCGCCGAACTTCGTGTAGAACCCCGTGACGGCCTCGGCGGCGTGGTCGGTGCCGATGACGATCAGCCCCTCATGCCCGGCGAGCGCGTACTGCGTGACCATGCGGAGGCGCGCCTTGATGTTGCCGCGGTTGAAGTCGGAGATGTCGCTGGAGACGGCGGACTCGATGTCCTTCTCGACGCCCTCGACGCCGTTCTGGATGTTGACCTCGATCGACGAGTCCGGCGCGATGAAGTCCAGGGCCGCCTGCGCGTCGTCGGCGTCGTGCTGGACGCGATAGGGCAGGCGCACCGCGAGGAAGGTGGCCTCCCCGCCCTCCGCACGTACGCGCTCCACCGCGAGCTGGGCGAGGAGCCCCGCGAGCGTCGAGTCCTGTCCGCCGGAGATGCCGAGGACGAAGCCCTTCGCGCCGGTCGTGCGCAGGTAGTCCGCGAGGAACCCGACGCGACGCTCCACCTCCGCTTCGGGATCGATGTCGGGCCGGGCGCCCAGGTCTTCCGCGATCTGCTTCTGCAACGACACGTTGTCCTCCGCTCATCGGTTCGGCTCCAGTATCCCCCTTCCGTGTTTCGTGCGGGTCACGCCACTGCGCCGGGACGCGGTATCCGGCCGCGACCTGAGAGACTGAAGCGGTGAAGCTCCTCGTCGCCGCCCTCGAGTCCGAACTGTCCGCCTTCCCCGAGGAGCTCGACGGCTTCGACCGCCTGGTCACCGGCCCCGGAAAGCTGCCGGCGACGTACGCCCTGACCCGCGCCCTCGACGCGAAGAGCTACGACGAGGTCGTCGTCGTCGGCACCGCGGGCTCCATCGAGAAGGGGCGTGCGTACGCGGTGCACGAGATCGCGACCGCGGTTCAGCACGACGTGATCGACCTGGACGGCGTCGTCGGACGGCACGTCTCGCTTCCGCCGCAGGTGACCACAGGCCGCGAGGGCGTCGTGATCGCCACGGGTGACCACTTCGTGAACGACGCCGAGGTCACCGCCGTGATCCGGCCGATGGGTGCCGCCCTGGTGGACATGGAGACCTACGCCTACATCTGGGTGGCGGGGCAGTTCGGCGTGCCGATCCGCGCCTTCCGCGCCGTTTCCGACCAGGCGGAGGACGGCGCCCTGGCCGACTTCCGCGAGGCCATCGCCCGGTGCAGCATCGAGCTGCGCGAGGTGATCCGCGCCGAGTACGGGGTCTGACCTCAGCGCGTCTCGATGACGCTCGGTCCGTTCGGCAGCGCACGGACCGTGAGCTGCGCGGGGATCTGCTCCTGCATCGCCTCGACGTGGCTGATGACGCCGACCGTGCGACCGCCCTGCCGCAGCTCGTCGAGCGTGCGCATCGCGACGTCGAGCGTGTCGCCGTCGAGCGACCCGAATCCCTCGTCGATGAACAGCGTGTCCAGGCGGATCCCTCCGGCGCGGGCCGTCACGACCTCGGCCAGTCCGAGGGCGAGCGCGAGGGAGGTGAGGAAGGTCTCGCCGCCCGAGAGCGACTGCGGCGGACGGGTCTGCCCGGTGAAGGCGTCGGCGACCACGATGCCCAGCCCGGACGCCGCACCGCGCGCAGCCAGGGCGTCGGAGTGCTGCAGGCGGTAGCGCCCCTCCGACATGTCGTGGAGGCGGCGGTTCGCGGCATCGACGATCTCCTCGAGTTCCGCCGCCAGCACGAAGGTCTCCAGCGTCATCTTGCGGGTGTTCGCCCCTCGTCCGGCGATCGTGTCGGCGAGGGCCTGGAGCACCTCGAACGCCGCGGCATCCTCCGCCGTGCGGGCATGTTCGTCCTTCGCGGCGTCGATGAGGCCGGCCAGCCGCACCGCGTCGCCCGCCGCCCTGGTGGCCTCGTCGACGGCGGCGGACCACGCCGCTCTGGCGTCGAGCGCCGCCTGCTCATGGGGCGCGAGGTCGATCGGCTCCTCCGGCAGCGTGCGCAGCTCGAGGTCGAAGAGCAGGGCGCGCTCCTTCTCCCGTTGCACGGCGTGCGTCGTCACCCGCTCGTCCAGCTCCGTCTGCACCGCCGGCGGACGCAGCGCCGCGGTGGCGGCCTCGACGTCGGAGAACTCGGAGGCATCGAGGGCGGCATCCCTCTCGGCAGCCGCCTCCGCCGCCGCCTGCTGCCTCCGCGCCCGTTCGGCTTCGGCGTCGAGGAGGCGGCGTGCGACGGCGAGGTGGGCGGTGGCCTCCGCCATGCGCTCAGCCACCGACGCGTAGCTCCCTCGCGCCTCGTCGATCGCCGTACGGGCGGCCTCGTCGCGCTGGACGACCAGGGCGAGCTGCTCACGGGCTTCGGCGAGGGCCGCCTGGTCCTGGACGCGCCGCCCCTCGAGCGCGCTCTGCTGGGCGCCGAGCTCGACGAGCTCGCCGTCGCGCAGCCGCGCGGCCTCGGCCGCGGCGAGGGCCTCCTTCTCCGCGGCCACGGCGGCATCGAGCTCGGCCTTCGCTGCCTCGACGTCTCGTCCGTCCGCGCGCGCCAGAGCCGCAGCGAGCTCGACCTGCAGCGACGTGCAGGTCGAGCTCGCCTGCTGCTCGCGGCGCGCCGCCTCGTCCCTCCGGGTCTCCGCAGCCGCGATGTCCTCCACGGAGACCGCGGCGCTGTGGTCTGCCGGGGCCGGGTGCTCCCGCGCACCGCACACCGGGCACGGGTGATCCTCGATCAGAGCGGACGCCAGCTCCCCGGCCATGCCGTCGATCCGGCGCTGGCGCAGATCGGCCAGAGCCGACTGCGCGGCGGCCTGCGCGGACGTCGCCTCGGCGAGGACCCGGTCGA